>JABMNG010000153.1 GCA_013205275.1 Methylophilales bacterium
CCTTATGTTAGCAAAGCATTTGGCTGATAATTCTTCGGAAAATTATGTTTTGTTTTCAGACTCCCCGGGGTCCTCGCTGTATGTTGCTCAATCGGGTTTGTTAGGGACGAACTTGCCAACGCACAAATCAAAATTTTTGTTTACACAAAATACTTATGCCTTAAACGGTGACACATTAAATGTGCCGATGACTTTTGATTCGCCAGAGGTTAGTGTTAAGAAAACTTATCAGTTCTCAAAAAATTCCTATCTAATTAACGTTCGTTACGACATTGAAAACAAGACACAAAGCGTCTTATCTTCGAGCGCTTACTACCAGTTAATTCATGATGGAGATTCCAACCAAGGATCCAAACTAACCCCAACATTTACAGGCTCCGCATACTTTACTGAACAAGAAAAATTTAATAAGCTAGCTTTCTCGAAAACAGACAATGAGCCTTTTTCTTTGGTTAGTAACGATGGGTGGATGGGAATTATTCAGCGCTATTTTGCGACTGCTTGGATTATATCAGCACCGTCTAGCCGCGAACTTTATTCCAAAAAAATCGCAGAAAATGTTTACGCTGCAGGCTTGGTAACCAAGCTCCCGGATGTAGCCCCCAATCAAAGAATAGCATTTGACGTCAAATTATATGCTGGGCCACAAAGTAAAGATGACCTTGTGCTAGCTGCTCCAGGAATGAAATATACAGTGGACTATGGTTGGTTGACTTTTATTGCTGCCCCTTTATTTTCGGTGCTGTCTGGGCTTCATAAAATGGTGGCCAACTGGGGTATTTCTATCATTCTCCTAACGGTGCTCATAAAAATTTTGTTCTACCCACTTTCTGCTGCAAGCTACCGCTCTATGGCACAAATGCGTGAGTTAGCTCCAAGGCTACAAAGTATGAAAGAGCGCTTTGGTGACGATAAACAAAAAATGCAGCAAGCCATGATGGAGCTTTATCGAACAGAAAAAATTAATCCTTTAGGTGGGTGCCTACCCATTTTAATTCAGATCCCAGTTTTTATAGGGCTTTATTGGATGCTGCTAGGTTCTGTCGAGTTAAGACACGCACCATTTATGTGGCTCACCGATTTATCTCAGCCTGATACATTAATTGGGCATATTTTTGGCTTTCCATTAGGCCCATTACCAATCCTAATGGCTGCTTCAATGTTTTTACAAACCAAGCTGAACCCAAAGCCAACAGACCCCATGCAGGCAAAGCTGATGTTGTGGATGCCTATTGTGTTTAGTATATTCTTCTTCTTTTTCCCGGCAGGTTTAGTTTTATATTGGTTGGTTAATAATATTTTATCGATTGCACAGCAATCCTACGTGAATAAAAAAATTCATGCCGAAACCTTAAAAAAGAAAGGTAATGCTTAACGCCCCAACAACCATTGTTGCGGTCTCGACTGCCGCTGGCAACGGCGGCATTGGGGTGGTCCGACTATCAGGCCCACGCTCATTAGAAATTTCTCAGGCAATATGCAGTGCAAATATTACGCCCAGACATGCGGGACTGCATAATTTTATTCACCCCAACCACAATATTATTGATCAAGGCATTGCTCTTTATTTTCCTAAGCCCAATTCTTTTACAGGCGAAGATGTAGTGGAGCTTCAAGCACACGGCAGCCCCATAGTCCTAAAACAATTGGTAGCTGCTTGTGTTGAGAGAGGCGCTATAATTGCTGAGCCTGGCGAATTTACAAAGCGCGCCTACCTTAACAATAAAATAGATTTGATGCAGGCAGAAGCGGTCATAGACTTGATTAATGCTTCTACAGAGGCAGCTGCCAAGAGCGCAATTCATTCCTTATCTGGAAAATTTTCATTTAAAATCAATGACTTACTTAATGAGTTAGTAGAGCTTAGAATGTATGTTGAGGCTTGTTTGGATTTTCCAGAAGAAGATATTGATTTTATTACTCAAGGCAATGTTAAGGAAAAATTAAATAAACTGACCATAACTATGCATTCTATTATTGAGTCTGCTCACCAAGGCAAGCTTTTAAGAGAGGGGATTGACGTTGTTTTAGTCGGTCAGCCGAATGTCGGAAAGTCGAGCTTACTTAATCAGTTAGCAGGCGAAGAACGAGCAATTGTTACTGAAATTGCTGGCACAACACGCGACTCTATTTCAACGCATATGTCGTTCCATGGCGTCCCGGTAAATATTGTAGACACCGCAGGCCTTCGGGACACAGACGATCAAGTTGAAAAAATGGGCATAAAAAAAACTTGGCAGTCTCTAGAAACGGCCCATATCGCATTATTTTTAGTTGAGGCAGGCCAAGGTATTACTCAATATGAAAAAACGATTCTCGAGCGATTACCTCCTGATATTAGCAAAATATGGGTTTTTAATAAAATTGATTTGTTAAAAATTTCTCCCAGCTGTGTTTCTTCGCCTGAGGGCGCTCACATTTATCTGTCCGCTAAAACTGGCGAAGGCGTTGAATTATTAATTGACCAGATTGTAGCTAATATAAGTGGCCCTTCGTTGAGAGATGACAATCAGAATATTTTCATGGCCAGAGACAGGCATTTGGTGGCTTTGACTCAAGTTAAAAAATCTTTAACTAATGCGACTTTACATATCGATGCTGCAGAAATAGTTGCCGAGGAACTTACCCGCGCCCAGCTGTCGCTATCCTCGATAACAGGAGAGTTCTCACCTGATGATCTATTGGGTGAAATATTTAGTCAATTTTGTATTGGTAAATGAATGTTTCACGTGAAACCGCTTTACAAATCTGTTTCACGTGAAACATAATGCACATTAAGCAAGAAAAAAGTTAAGCCTCTATTTACAGCAAAACAGTTAGCAACTTTAATTGAGGCCGTATACCCATTAAATACTAATTTACATAATTTTTATTAAATGGGTATTTATTATAAGAAATAAAGTAAAATTCAAACCTTGCTAATTTTAATTGTAGTTAGTTTATGGAGTTTCCAGATAAGTTTGATGTCATTGTAATCGGCGGAGGGCATGCCGGGACTGAAGCCGCTTTGGCCGCAGCTCGCATGGGCCAAAAAACCCTGTTGTTGACACACAATATTGAAACTTTGGGCCAAATGTCTTGCAATCCATCCATTGGGGGAATAGGCAAAGGACATTTAGTTAAGGAAATTGATGCGATGGGCGGCATCATGGCCAGAGCTACTGATATTGCTGGGATTCAATTTAGAATTCTTAATCGTAGTAAAGGTCCGGCCGTAAGAGCCACTCGTGCGCAAGCAGACCGCATCC
>JABMNG010000014.1 GCA_013205275.1 Methylophilales bacterium
AATTACCACAAAAGCAACAATGAAGAAATTCAGGAGCCACAGATTAAAGCCCTGACATATGGTGCAGTAAGATTTCTTGGGCATTCAAGCTTTTTAATAAATCAATTAGTGAAAAACAAAATAAATAATAAGATACTTGAAGCGCTGATTCACATCGCTTTTTATCAACTTTCCCAAGACAAATCTAATGATTTCACAATTGTAGACCAAGCTGTGAATGCGGCGAAAAAAATTGACTATAGAAAAAGTAAATTTGTGAATGCCATCCTAAGAAATTATTTAAGAAACAAAGATCGCCTTCAAAATGAATTAAACCTAGATCAGACAGCCAGATATAGCTATCAAGGCTGGTGGATTAATAAAGTAAAGAATGAATTTAAGAATAACTGGGAAGAAATTTTAAATATCGGTAATCAGCATCCTCCGCTTACACTAAGAGTAAATAAACGAAAAATAAGTGTCGAACAATATTCTAAGATTCTCAAGAAAAATGAACTAGATTTTGAATTAGTTTCAAATGATGCACTTATTATTATTAAGCCAGTAAATATTAATGAGCTTCCAGGATTTCAAGAAGGCTTTATTTCAGTTCAAGATTTTGGGGCACAGCTAGCACCAGCTTTATTAGACTTAAAATCAGGACAAAAAGTATTGGATGCATGTGCTGCACCAGGGGGAAAGACATGCCATATATTAGAAGGTAGCGATGTAGATGTCACAGCTCTAGAGATTGACGGAATAAGAAAAGAAAAAATTACTGATAATCTGAATCGGTTAGAGTTAAGTGCCAACGTTATTCATGGCGGTTTATCTGAAAATAATGATTGGTGGAACGGAGAACTTTTCGACCGGATTTTACTTGATGTTCCATGCTCTGCTTCAGGCATAGTAAGAAGGCACGTAGATATAAAGTGGTTGAGGCAGGAAAATGACTTAAAGAAGTTCTCTGAGATACAGTATAGTCTATTAATGTCAGCATGGAACATGCTTAAAGTTAATGGGAAATTATTGTATGTAACATGCTCAATATTTAGAGATGAAAATATGAGTGTAATTGATAAATTTAA
This sequence comes from Methylophilales bacterium, assembly GCA_013205275.1. Taxonomy (GTDB): domain Bacteria; phylum Pseudomonadota; class Gammaproteobacteria; order Burkholderiales; family Methylophilaceae; genus BACL14. Next base: position 1,068 of record JABMNG010000014.1, read on the forward strand.
AAATGAATCAAAGGATGCAGTTGAAATTGATATAACATTTCCAGAGAGTGTAAATCACATTAATAATCAATTACTCCCATCCAAGAATCACGATGGATTATTTTATGTATTACTTGAAAAGAAATAGCATCCAATTATTTTTTTTAGTACTAGTATTATTTTTCAATAATGCCCAATCCAATGATAAATTAATAAAAATTAGTAATATTAAATTGGATTATGAGGCGAGTAATTATTGGCTAAGCTATGATCAGCATATTCCATTATTACCTGACACTTTAAACGCGATAAGTAAAGGGATTCCTCTGTATTTTAAAGTTTCAGTAAATATTTTTGAAAACAGTTATGGCTTTAATAAAATAAAATTATCAAATAAAATGTATACAAAACTCAAGTATAAAAGCTTGCTGAGAACGTATGTGATAACTGATATAAATGGTAAAAAAAGTTACTTTGAGAATGTTGGTGATGCTCTAAAAAAAATATCACATGTTGACAAATTAAAAATTGGCCAAACTTCAAAAATGGAGAGTGGAATGCTAGAAATAGAAATAAAGTTAGATAAGAAATATCTACCAAAAGCATTACAGATAAACGCTAATAGTGCTTCATGGGATTTAAGTTCAGAGGTCGTTAAATATAATATAGGCATTTTATAATGAGATATTTAATCACTACAGTTGCGCTTATAGGAATTTCTTTACTAATTCTATTAGCAAGATCCCTATCGAATACAGAATTAGTATCTAGCGAAACTTTTAGGTTGTTATTAATATTTAATATAGTTTTTATTTGTGCGCTAATTGTTCTTATTGCTATTCAGGTTATTAGATTGCTCCAGAATATAAAAAAAGAAATTCTAGGTAGCCGGCTAACATTGAGACTGGTTTTATCTTTTGCAACAGTTGTTATAATACCTGTATCAATAGTTTATATAGTCTCAGTAAGCTTCCTGACGAAATCAATAGAGTCGTGGTTTAACGTTCGTGTCGAGTCTGCATTACAGGGGGGCTTAAGTCTGGGGCAAAAGACTCTTGAGATTCTTTTAAAAGATATGGAGCTGAAAGCTAAAAGCATGGCATACGCAATAGGAAGTGCAGAAGATGATTCTAGCGGAAAGATCCTTAGCGACTTGAGAGAGAAATTTTCAATTAAGGAGGCCATTATCTATGATCGTGAGTCTAGAATAATTAGTATTTCTGGTGGGAACAATTCGAATCTACCAGAACTGGCAAACCAAAAAGA
>JABMNG010000154.1 GCA_013205275.1 Methylophilales bacterium
ATGGAGATGGATCTAAATTTTAACCGGTACGAGAGTTTTAAACAGCTTCAGCTCTATTGTTACCGGGTGGCTTCAGCGGTCGGCATTCTATCCGCTAAAATTTTTGGCTTCAATAACCAAAACACTTTAAAGTATGCTCATGATATGGGGATAGCCTTACAGCTCACTAATATCATTAGAGATTTGGGTGAGGATGCAAGGCGTGGGAGAATTTATGTGCCTCTAGACGAATTAAAACGATTTAATTTGACGGAGGCCGAAATACTAAATTATTCCGAAAATGAAAAGGTTGGACATTTGGTAAAATTTTTATCCGATCGTGCAAAGCAATTTTACAATTCAGCCATTAACCATCTGCCCAAGGAAGATAGAAAGAAACAGCTGCCAGGGCTAATGATGGGGAATATTTACTTTGCCCTGCTTACTGAAATTTTATCGAATCACCCAGAAAAAATATTAAGCCAAAAAACATTATTGCCACCCTTCCGTAAGGTCTGGATTGCAATCACCACCCTGCTTAATTACGCCTGGATTAAGAAAAGTAAACCTAATCCCGAATGAGGCTTAACACTTGCGAGAGGTTGTCGACGGGGAATATTTCAATGTGGTTAATTTTTTGTTTAGCCAGGTTAGCCCTGGGAATAATGGCCCGGGTAAACCCCAATTTTGCAGCCTCTTTGAGTCTCTCCTGCCCCCGCTGGACGGGTCTAACCTCCCCGGCCAATCCTACTTCGCCAAAAATCACTGTTTTCGGGTCAATGGGTTGATTTTTAAAGGATGAAATAACCGCCGATAAAACAGCCAGGTCTACGGCCGGCTCTGAGATTTTGACACCCCCTACCGCATTAACAAAAACATCCTGGTCAAAGCAGGCAATGCCCGCATGCTTATGCAGAGCGGCCAATAATAACGCCAGGCGATTATTTTCTAGCCCTACCGATAGTCGTTTGGGTGAGTTGCCATGGGCGCCGTCTACCAAGGCCTGGATCTCAACTAACAAAGGTCGTGTGCCTTCTTGGGTCACGGTAATGCATGAGCCGCTGACTCGCTCACTGTGATGTGATAAAAATAATGCGGAAGGATTCGTGACTTCTTTAAGTCCCTTTTCTGTCATCGCAAAAACCCCAAGCTCGTTCACCGCCCCGAAACGATTCTTCGCGGCACGAATCATTCTAAAGCTCGATGAGGGGTCGCCCTCAAAATATAGCACCGTATCAACGATGTGCTCCAAAACTCTCGGCCCAGCCAGGGTCCCTTCCTTAGTAACGTGTCCTACTAGGATCATCGTAATGCCATACTGCTTAGCAATGCGGGTGAGCTGTGCAGCGCACTCCCTCACCTGTGTAACCGAACCCGGTGCCGAGGTCAACTCTTCCGAGTAGACGGTTTGGATAGAATCAATCACGACCACATTCGGTTTATGCTTTTCAATGGCAGAGACAATTTTCTCAAGGTTTATTTCAGACAGAATTGAAATGTCTGAGACTTCTAATTCTAAACGCCTTGCTCGCATTGCAATCTGCTGAGACGATTCCTCGCCACTGACATAAATAACGTTGCAGGATTCTGAAGGTTGTTGGGTGATGACCGATAGCGCTTGAATAAGGATCGTCGACTTGCCTATCCCGGGATCGCCCCCGAGTAAAATAACACCTCCAGCAACAAATCCCCCGCCTAAGACACGGTCAAACTCTGAAATGCCTGTTTGGCGTTTGTAGATGTCCTGTGTTTCTACCTCATTAAGTTTTTGTAGGCTCGATGATTGAGTTAATGCGGCATATCGCTTCGGCGTTTTAGATTCAACAACCTCTTCTGACATTGTGTTCCATGAGAAACAGTGAGGGCACTGACCCTGCCATCTTGGAGACTGTCCCCCGCATTCTGAGCAATAATAGGCAACCTTAGTTTTGGCCATCAAGGTACCTTAAAGGAACTCTTTGCGCCGAAGAGATGCTGCAAAGAAGCTCGTAGCCAACGGTGCCTGCTTTTTTTGCGACCGCATCCACAGGAACATTCTTACCCCAGAGCTCCACCCGACCTCCAACCTTGACGTCATTTATTTTGCTAATGTCGACATAGAGCATGTCCATCGACACTCGACCTACCGTTGATGTCATCACATTATCGACCATGGCTGGTGTGCCTGTAGGGGCGTGCCTAGGGTAGCCGTCGGCATAGCCACAGGCTACAACACCAATCTTCATGGGAGATTCAGCTACAAAAGATGACCCGTACCCCACGCTCTCGCCTTTTTTGAGGGATTGTATGGAAATAATTTGAGAGTCGAGGCTCATTACTGCCTTTAAGTCTAGCTCATTAATAGAGTTGTCCTCAAAGGGCGAGGCCCCGTAAAGCATAATTCCTGGCCTCACCCATTCAAGATGACTCTCAGGGTAACGAATTAATGCAGCCGAATTCGCCACAGACCGATCGAACTGATGATCATTTTGAATGTTGTTGAAAACTTTCATTTGGCTTGCAATGCCCTCCTTCTCATCAGCGCTTGAAAAGTGAGTCATCAGCGTTACTTTGCCTATAAAGGGGGTGGAGGTAATTACTTTAAAAACCTGAGGCAGGTCTTCAGGCACCCAACCCAGCCGATTCATGCCTGTGTTCACTTTTAGGTGAACGTTAATCGGTTTTTTTGGTTTTGCATCTAGGATTTGGTTGAGTTGCTCTTGGTTGTGCAGGACCACATTAATATTTAGCTTTGAAGCAATCGCAACCTCATACCCCTCATAAATCCCTTCCAACATAAGGATCTCTTGGTTAAAACCGAACTCCCTGAGTTCAATCGCCTCACCTAGGGTTAGAACAGAAAACCCCTCAGACTTATTGAGCGCTCTGGCAGACTCAATGAGGCCGTGGCCGTAAGCATTAGCCTTTAATACGCTCATCACCTTGCTGTTTGGAGCAAAATCTTTAACGCGCTTAAAGTTGTGTATTAGCGCCTGAGGGTCAATAGTGGCGTTTAAGGGGCGCATATACTAGTAACCGGTATCGTAACCAGTACTCGCATAATTTTCGAAGCGAGTGTATTTGCCTAGGAAGGTTAATTTAACACGACCAATTGGTCCATTCCTTTGTTTTGCCACAATGATTTCAGCTAGCCCCTTATCAGGACTCTCCGGGTTATACACTTCGTCACGATAAATAAACATAATGACATCCGCATCCTGTTCAATGGCACCCGACTCCCTTAGGTCAGACATCACCGGTCTTTTGTCTGGGCGCTGCTCCACGCTTCGGTTAAGCTGAGACAAAGCAACGACCGGCACATTAAGTTCTTTGGCTAACGATTTAAGGGACCTTGAAATTTCAGAAATTTCAGTCGCACGATTTTCACTCTGCCTACCACCAGGGGGTGACATTAGCTGGATATAGTCGACGACAATCAAACCTAATTGACCGGCTTGCCTTTGAAGTCGTCTCGCACGGGCCCTAACTTCATAGGAGTTTAAGGCAGAGCCTTGGTCAATAAAAATAGGGGCGTCATTTAATTGGCCAAGAGAGTCCGTCAACTTTTCCCAGTCATCATCGTCTAACTGTCCTGTCCGCATTTTATGCTGGTCGACCCTGCCAACCGAGCCAATAAGTCGGGTGGTTAATTGCGTGGAGGCCATTTCCATTGAAAACACAGCGACCGGTAATTTTCGGTCGATAGCCACGAACTCGGCCATGTTCAGAGCTAAGGAAGTTTTCCCCATCGAAGGCCTGCCTGCGACAATAATTAAATCACCTGGTTGCAGGCCTGAGGTCATTTTGTCTAAGTCTGTGAATCCAGTTGCAACGCCAATAACGTCACTGCCATTTTGCATCCGCCTTTCGACATCCTCAATAACGCGAGGAAGTAAATGCTGAATATCTTCAAAGCCAACGTTGCTGCTTTTTCCTGACTCTGCAATCTGAAAAATTTTGGCTTCCGACTCATCGAGTAGCTGTTGGGCATCTCTGCCTTGAGGGGAATAAGCACTTTCAGCGATGTCCGATCCAACCTGGACCAGGCTCCGCATAATGGATCGCTCTCTGACGATTTGTGCGTACCCTCTAATATTTGCTGCGGTAGGAGTATTTTCAGCCAAAAGTCCCAAATAAGACAAACCACCAACAGTGGCAAGTTCTGCATTTTTTTCTAAAGACTCGGCAACGGTGACGATATCCGCTGGCTGATTAGACTCGATGACTTTAACAATGTGTTGATAAATAATACGGTGATCATGCCGATAAAAATCTTTTGCGGTAATGACATCGGCAACCTTATCACTTGATTCGTTGTCGATTAATAGTCCGCCTAATAAAGATTGCTCTGCCTCAACTGAGTGAGGAGGAAGCTTTAGATTGTCTATTTGATTGTCTGCCATTTTATGATTATAGCGAATAAAAAAAAGGCTGCCCTATAAGCAGCCTAAAAATATTAAAATATTTTATTAGGCATCTTCGCCTATAACTGTTACTAAAATATCTACCGTAACATCTTGATGTAACGCTAAGGTAAGCGGATAGTCACCGATGGCTTTTAATGGCCCATCAGGCATACGAATCTCTGCTTTCACAACCTTATGGCCGGCTTTATTAATGCCTTCAGCAATATCAATATTGGTCACTGAACCAAAAAGTTTTCCGTCCATACCCGACTTCTGATGGACTTCTAATTTAAATCCTTCAAGGTCTTTTGCGCGTTTTTGAGCGGCAGCCAATAATGCGGCATGTTGCTTCTCAAGGTCAGCACGCTGTGCTTCAAACTCAGCTTTATTAGCTTCCGTAGCACGCTTTGCTTTTTTTTGTGGGATGAGGAAGTTTCGTCCGTAACCGTCTTTCACCTTAACCACATCACCTAAATTGCCCAGGTTAGCTAATTTCTCTAGTAATATAACTTGCATCAATATTCTCCTTAGTGCTTGTCAGTGTATGGAAGCAAAGCAAGGAACCTTGCAAGCTTAACCGCTGTCGTCAACTGTCTCTGGTAAATTGATTTTGTACCTGTAATTCTTGCAGGTATCAACTTGCCATTCTCAGTAATAAAGTCTTTTAATAGGTCAACATCTTTATAATCAACCTGCTTAATGCCTTCTGCCGAAAATCTGCAGTAGCGTCTTCTTTTGTACATATCTCTTGCCATGATTTAGCTCCTATTTTTTAATTTGTGTAAC
>JABMNG010000155.1 GCA_013205275.1 Methylophilales bacterium
GGATCTAAATATGTTTTAATTGTTGGCTTGGCTGCTTTGGTTTATATGTTTGCCGGATGGTTTGCTGATGTTATTGGTGAAAGTCTTGCAGGAAAATATAATAAACAGGTAGATGTAAGTTTTAGGATGGGGATGGGATGGTTTATCTTGTCCGAGGTAATGTTTTTTGCGGCATTTTTTGGCGCGCTCTATTATGCAAGAATATTCTCAGTTCCTTGGTTAGGCGGTGAAGGTCATGGTGCACACAATGGCACTCACGAATTTTTATGGTCAACATTTCAAGCTGCATGGCCATTAAATGTAATGCCAGACCCAACAAACTACACTCAATACAAGGATGTTGTCCCTGCTTTTGGTGTCCCAGCAATTAATACGGCATTGCTACTGACCAGTGGAGTTACTGTTACACTGGCGCATTGGGCATTAAAAGCAAACAACAGAAAGGCATTATCATCATGGCTTTTTGCTACAGTAGCCCTAGGTTTTATTTTTGTATACTTTCAAGCTGGCGAATATGCTCATGCAATGCATGAGCTTAATTTAACGCTTAGTTCTGGCATCTATGGATCAACCTTCTATTTATTAACAGGTTTTCATGGTTTCCATGTAACGATGGGCGCGGTAATGTTGGCCGTGATATTTGTTAGAAGTCTTAAGGGGCATTTCAGCAACAAAGATCATTTTGCCTTCGAAGCTGTAGCATGGTATTGGCACTTTGTTGATGTGGTCTGGTTAGGATTATTTATATTTGTCTACTGGCTTTAATTGATTATAAAAAAACCACCTAAGGGTGGTTTTTTTATATGAAATTCGGTGTTATCCAACCCATTAAGTAACCAAAAAACAATAAAATAAATAGCAAGACTGAAAGAACGATTCTTACAGTTAAAGATCTCGCCATTTTTGTAGAGCTATCTTTGTCTTTAATAAGAAAGTGAAGTCCGCCGGTCAGCGAGATAAGAATAACAACTAAAATAAAAATAACTAACAACTTAAATGCAAAACTTATGTCCATAATAGTTCGATCACCTAGGAAAAAAATTGAAATCAAAGCAATATCAGTTTAACTTTAAATTGGTTCCCTCTGTGCTTTTTTTATTTTTTTTTATAGGGTTTATTCGCCTTGGTTTTTGGCAGCTAGATAGAGCCGAACAGAAGAATATTTTAAATGACGCTTATGCTTCCCGGCAATCTGACTCAATTATTCAATTAAATGATATTGGCAATGTAAATGATTTAAATCTTTTATGGAAAAAAGTAGAATTAAAAGGCTCATTTAAAAATGAACAGAATATTATTCTCGACAATCAGATTTTTCAACAAACGGCAGGCTTTAATATTATTACCCCATTTAGAATAAGTGGCACAGATTGGTCAGTTTTGGTTAATCGAGGGTGGCAAGAAAATCTAAATTTACGCTCATTGATCCCAGACATTCAATTACTTAAAGGTGAAGTAGTTATAGGGGGGAGTATTGTCAAATTTCCGGTTGGGGGTATTGTTCTCGGAGAGGAAAATCTTGAAGTCATTAATTCAAGCATTAGTAGAGTTCAGAGAGTCGATATTGATAAGTTTAGTGACTTCTATTCGGCTAAATTTTTACCCTACATAATCTATCTCGACCCTCTGTTAGACTCTAAATATCAGTCAAATTTTAAATTGCCTGCTCCAGACTCAGATAAGAACTATGGTTATTCTTTTCAGTGGTTTGCCTTTGCATTTACACTGCTCATTATTTTTTTAAGTCTAGGGATTAAAACTCGCCATGTTAAGTAAACAATCAAAAGGAAGATTCGTCCTTATTGGAATTTCTTTAATGTTTTTTATTCCTATTTTTATTTCATGGTATCTCGTCTTCTTTTCTAGCTATAAGGATGATATTAAAACTGTAAATCATGGAGAGTTAATCAACCCTATTATTTCTATGGGCGAGATTAAGATGAAATCTGTCTCTAATAATAGTCTTTATAGTCATGACAGAACCTGGCTTTTGCTTTTCGTTATTGATGGTCAATGCGAGGAACAGTGCCAAAAAAACCTTTATCAGCTTCGACAAATTCGCCTGTCTATTGGCAAGGATCAGGACAAATTGGATCGTTTATTAATATCTAGCAACCAATTAAGCTGGGACCTCTACAAGTCTGATTACCCTGGGCAGAAATATATTGATCCATCCTTACCAAACTTTAATAACATCGTGTCCTTATTGAAAAGCAATAAGGACTTTAATGCTAACTCAATTTATTTAATTGATCCTTATGGTAACTTAATGATGCAGTACCCAAAAGATGTTGACCCCAAAGGTATTATTAAAGACATAGAAAGGTTGATTAGGAATGTGCGTTAGCTTTTTTAAGCAACTTCTTTAATTGGTCGTTGAATTTAGGAAAGTTTATTTCCCCGATGATTGTATTGATAATTTTACCATTATGGTCAATTAGAATAGATGTTGGAGTCAGCTTAATATTATTAAAGTTATTCATAATTTTTTGATCAATATCAAGCACCACAGGGAAAGGAAGGTTTCTTTCCCTAGCAAAGCTTAAGACTCTACTTGGAGGGTCATAAAACATAGAAACAGCAATGACCTCAAAATTCTGGCCTTTATACTGATTATAGGTTTCTATTAAATCAGGCATCTCTTTGATGCAGCCAGGACAGTCGGTTGCCCAGAAATTTATAAGGTAGACTTTACCTATTAGGTTATTAGTAGAAATTTCTTCGCCGGAAATTGATGTCATCTTGATGTCGTTAACGGTATTTTTTACTAAACTCAACGAAACAATTCCGATTAAAATAAGTCCAATAATTATAGGTATAATTTTTTTCTGCATAGTTTTGATGACCCAGAGTTATAGCCCTGTATAATTGACGCTTTAAAGTTTACAGCATATTTTTTTGAAAGTTAATTTATGATTTGGTTCAAGCGATTATTATTTATTTCCACAATTCTAACCTTGTGCGTTGTTGTATTGGGTGCATATGTTCGCTTAACAGATGCTGGCTTAGGTTGCCCTGACTGGCCAGGCTGTTACGGCACCCTAACCGTTCCTCAAAGCGAGGAAGCAATTTTTTTAGCTCATGCCACATACCCAGGCAGTCTTGTAGAGACCGGGAAAGCATGGCGAGAAATGATACATCGATACTTAGCCGGCACATTAGGGCTGCTAATCGTTATGCTTGCATTTATGGCAAAAAAATACAGGCATGAGATAAAGGTCCCAATATATATGCCAATATCATTAGTAGCACTGGTCATTTTTCAGGCGGCTTTAGGTATGTGGACCGTAACTGAGTTATTAAAGCCAATCATCGTTAGCGCTCATTTAATCGGTGGCATGACAATCCTGGGGTTCTTAACGTTCATCACTCATCGCCATTTTGGATCTAGCAGCTTAGCAGTTGACAGCACAATAGTTAGGATGGCTAGGATTGGGGTTATTCTATTATTTATTCAAATTCTTCTTGGGGGTTGGACGAGTACTAATTATGCTGCATTAGCTTGCACAGACTTTCCAACCTGCCACGGCTCAATCATCCCAGATATGGATTTCAGCAATGGATTTTCTCTGCTAAGGGATTTGGGCTTAACATCATCTGGAGAAAGTCTTTCAATTCAAGCGCTTCATGCAATTCAATGGACACATCGCTTAGGCGCAATAATCCTTGTAACATACTTTGCAATATTTAGTTATTTATTGTCTGGGTTAGCTGGAATTCGTTTTTATCGAAACCTTTTAATTTCTGTGCTTGTGTTGCAATTTATTATTGGCGTCGCAAATTTATTACTCCATCTTCCTATTGCCCTAGCAACAATCCATAACCTTGGTGCTGCATTATTGGTTATAATATTGGTCATTATTAACGCAAGAATGCATATAAAAATATGAGTAAAATACTTTCAGCAAAAAACTATTACTCTAATGAAAGCCTAAAAAGCTTCTTCGCATTATGCAAGCCAAGAGTCACAGCCCTTATTGTGTTTACTGCCATAATTGGTATGTTCTTAGCTACCCCAGGCATGGTGCCAATCGATATATTGATAGCAGCGAGCATTGGCATTGCTTTTGTTTCTGGGGCTGCTGCTGCTTTTAATTGTTTGATAGAAGAAAAAATTGATGCAGTCATGGCCAGAACCCGAGGTCGACCGCTTCCAACAGGCCAGGTTTCACAAAAAGAAACAATAATCTTTTCATCAATCTTGGGTGGATCAGGGCTCTTAATCTTATTTTATTTTGTCAACTTTCTGACAATGTGGCTCACACTAGCTACCTTCTTTGCTTATGCGGTAATCTACACAATCTTTCTAAAGCCAGCTACCCCCATGAATATTGTTATCGGTGGCGCTTCGGGTGCAATGCCTCCCGTATTAGGTTGGGCAGCCGTTAACAACTCAGTAGCCCCCGAGGCTTTGATATTATTTTTAATTATTTTTTGTTGGACCCCACCACATTTTTGGGCATTGGCGCTTTATAGGCGAGAGGAATATGCCAAAGTTGGGATGCCGATGTTACCGGTGACCCATGGTGAAAAATTTACTTTACTCCATATCTTGCTGTATACAATAATTCTAATTATTGTAACGCTCATGCCATTCAGTGTTGGAATGACCGGTCTAATTTATCTGGTTATTGCGACTGTTTTAAACGGGTATTTTTTGTATTATGTTGTGATGTTGTATCGAAATTATTCTGATAAACTATCAATGAAAATTTTTAAGTACTCCATTCTGTATCTAGGATTAATATTTTCGGCACTATTAATAGACCATTATTTTAAGTATCAATTTATATAATTTTTAAAATTAAGGAAATAATATGAGCAAGGGAACTGAGCTAAGAAGTCTTTTAGAAACTGTTGGTGTAGTTATTGGTAGTTTGGTTGGGGCAATTTTATTAATTACGTTTGCGACGACGAAGCATGATGCGGCTGATTCATCTGCAATGATTGTAGAAAACAAGCCAAGTTCAGAAAATATTCAGCCAGTAGCGGCTGTAAAGGTCGCTGATAAGTCAACTTCAAACACTAAGTCTGCAGTATCAGGCGAGAAGATTTCACAGGCAAATTGTGCAATGTGCCATGCTAGTGGATTGATGGGGGCCCCTAAGATTGGTGACGTCGGTCAGTGGGGACCAAGAATTGCACAAGGAAAAGATACATTAATCACTCATGCGATTAAAGGCATAAGGCAAATGCCCGCTAAAGGTGGAAATGCTTCATTAACTGATGAAGAAGTGGCTGCTGCCGTAACTTATATGGCTAACGCATCTGGAGGCAGTCTCTAAAAATTAAATGACAACCTATGCAGTTGGTGATTTGCAGGGTTGCTTTTATTCTCTTCAGAATCTATTAGATAAAATAGATTTCGATAGCACAAAGGATGAGCTTTGGTTGGTTGGGGATGTAATCAATCGTGGCCAGGGCTCACTCCAGACCTTAGAGTGGTGTTATGAAAACCAAGATAACCTAAAAGTTGTTTTAGGTAATCATGACCTACACTTCCTCTCCATTGCCTTTAAGCAAAAAAAACTATCTAAATCAGATACAGTGGGACCAATTTTAGCGTCAGGTAATTGTGATAAGTATGTTGACTGGATGCTAACGTGGCCGTTAATCTACAGCAATAAAAATTTTCTGATGGTTCATGCTGGATTAATGCCTCAATGGTCAACCGTTGATGCAGTTAAACTTTCCAAAGAAATCTCAATTTCTTTAAAAAAAGATCCACGTAGTTTCTTGATGGAGATGTATGGAAATAAACCTGATCAGTGGTCTTCAAAACACACAAAAAGAGATTTATTCCGATTAGCAATTAATGCAACAACCCGTCTAAGATGTTTAAAACCTGATGCGTCTATTGATTTTTCATACAAATCAGATCTTGATAGCCTTCCTGTTAATTTAATTCCTTGGTTTAAATTTCAACCTCATCATTTAAGAAAGGAGTTTATTATTTCAGGTCATTGGTCTGCAGTTGGCATTCAAAGGCATGACTATGGAATTACTCTAGACACTGGATGTGTTTGGGGTGGGAAGTTGTCAGCATATGCTATAGATTCTGGATTAATTCTATCTGTTGACGCTGATAGAAGGGATTTAGCCTAGATTTTCTCCGAAATAATTTTCTATTTCGTTAATTGATGGTGCATGATTCTGTCCACCTTGAGATTTAATTTTTATGCTCCCCATAATGGAAGCTAATCGGCCAGTTTTTTCCCAATTAAATTTATTAATAATTCCATAGGCTAGCCCAGCTCGATAAGCGTCTCCGCAACCAGTAGGATCAATTAATTTATCAGCAGGAAAGGCGTCAATGTTAAATATTTCGTCGCCGGAATATATTATTGATCCTTGCCCTCCTTTTGTAACAATCAAGGCCATTACTCTTTTAGATATTTCTTCGATACTGAGCTTTGTTGTATTAGACAAAAGCTGTGCCTCATAGTCATTAACTGAAATATAGGAAGCTTGCTGAATAAAACTTATTAATTCTTTTTGATTAAACATTGGCAAGCCTTGCCCTGGGTCGAATAGAATCGGGATATTTTCTCTATAGCACTCTAGTGAATGTTGAATCATCCCATCTTTTCCATCTGGAGCAATAATTGCAAGACTAATAGCTTCTGCAATAGCTGAGATGCTATTTTGATGCGATTGTGTCATCGCACCAGGATGAAATGCAGTAATTTGATTATCGTCAAGGTCGGTAGTAATAAATGCTTGTGCCGTATGTGTTTCAGGGATAAATTTTATATAGTCCTGCATGATTTCCAGACGATTTAAACGGTCGGAATATAATTGAAAGTCATCCCCAGCCGTTGCCATAATGATCGGTGGATGATTAAGGAGTTTTAAATTATAAGCTATATTACCGGCCGTTCCCCCGAAGTTTTTTTTCAATTCAGGCACATAAAAAGCGACGCTTAATTTATGAATCTGATCAGGGAGAATATGATTTTTAAAGTAGTCCTCAAACACCATAATGGTGTCATAGGCCATAGATCCGCATATTAAGACACTATTATTCATAAGGGCTTAACCACCACCAGTATTACAATTAAAATTAAAAGTATAACGGGAAACTCATTGAACCATCTAAAGTAGACGTGGCTATAAGTATTCTTATTTTTCTTAAACTGTAATAAATGCCTTAGACAGAAAAGGTGATATAAAATAAGTAAAAATACACATAATAATTTCATGTTTAACCATACCCCAGAGAACCCATAGCATAACCAAAGCCAAGTACCGAAAATAATGGTTAACAATGCACCGGGAGTCATGATGCCATAAAATAATTTACGCTCCATGACGACAAAGCGATCCCGACTAATCTTATCTTCTGTCATTGCATGATAAACAAACAATCTTGGTAAGTAAAAAAGTCCGGCGAACCATGTCACCATGAAAATTATATGAAGGGATTTGATCCAAAGCATGAACTTAGTCTTAAAATGTTAATCATTCTTATTGTGAAGGAATTTTCTCATAATTTTACTAATAACCCTAATCGCATTGCCGTTGTATAGCGCCAATCAACATGTTATTCTTTCATTTATTCTTCAATGCGATAACCAATGAATGCACCATTATCTCCTGATTTACTAAAAGCTCAGTCCCAATTCTCAACTCGCCTTAGAGAAATACCTTATAACTACACCTCTTTTTCTGATAAAGAGATCGTTGTACGTTTCTTGGGCGAAGAAATATGGGCAATTATTGACCAGTTAAGAGAACAAAGAAAAACAGGTCGATCTGCACGAATGCTCTTTGAGGTTCTCGGTGATCTATGGGTAGTTTCGAGAAATCCATACCTACATGATGATATGATCGAAAATCCAAAGCGCTTAAGGTCGCTGACAGAAGCAATGCGCCATCGTATAAAATCAATTGAAGATAGAAGTTTTGGAAATATAAAGGTAGCACAACTCACAACAGCAGCACTCGCTGCTATTCAAACATTTGAGTCTGATTTTAAGAATGCAAAAAAGCTTAGAAAGAAAATTTTATCTAAATTAAAGCGACATACTAAAAAGCATAACATTCA
>JABMNG010000015.1 GCA_013205275.1 Methylophilales bacterium
CTTTAAGACGCTCTTTAATTCTTGCAGATTTACCTGAAAGATCTCTAAGATAAAATAGTTTAGCTCGTCTTACATCGCCTCTTCTCTTAACAACAATGCTTTCTATCGCAGGCGAATGTAACTGGAATGTTCTTTCGATTCCTTCTCCCTCTGATATTTTTCTCACGATAAATGCTGAATTAAGCCCGCGATTCTTTTTAGCAATGACTAATCCCTCAAAAATCTGAACCCTTTTTCTGGTCCCTTCAATAACATTCACCCCGACTGTGACTGTGTCACCCGCAGCAAACTTCGGTATCTTTTTGCCAAGTCGCGCAATTTCCTCGCGCTCTAATGTTTCAATAATATTTGCCATCGTTTAGTTCCTTTTAGTTATAAAGAGTCTTGTTCCTGCTCACCTCTTACTTCTTCAAGCAGACGAGTCTCTTCTTTCGTCAACAACCTTTCGGCTAATAAATCTGGACGTCTAATCCAGGTTACTCTTAGCGACTCTTTAAGCCGCCATATTCTTATTTTTTCATGGTCACCCGACATCAAAATATCCGGGACTTTCATACCATCGTATATCTCAGGTCTTGTAAAGTGTGGATGATCGAGCAGGCCATTAACGAATGAATCCTGAACTGCAGACTCCTCATCATTTAGCACACCGGGTAATTGTCTAACCATGCAATCAATTAGTGTCATGGTTGGAATCTCCCCTCCGCTCGTTACAAAATCACCTATAGAGATCTCTTCATCAATCCAAGGGCTGACTCTTTCATCTATACCTTCATACCGACTAGCAATAAAAATCAAATTTTTTTCTTTTACTAGACTGTTAACCAATTTATGGTTCAAGGGCTTTCCTCTCGGCGACATATGAATAACTTTGCCGCTATCTAACCCCTGTCCTTCTTGTCTTTTTTTAGCAGCTCTAATTGATTTAACAATAGGGTCTGCCATCATAAGCATCCCAGGCCCTCCGCCATATGGGCGATCGTCAACCGTCTTATGCTCATTATGAGAAAATTCTCTTGGGTTCCATAAATGGAGGTCCACATTTTTCTCTTTAAAGGCTCTTCCAACAACGCCGTACTCTGTTAAGGCCAAGAACATTTCTGGCATTAATGTTATGACGTCAAAAGTAAATTGGGGCTTAGAAATTTTCATCCCAATCTACTAGGATGCTTTTCTTAACTAAATCAATATTTAGAATTACATTATCTAAATATGGAATCAATGTTTCTTTTTCACCCTTTATAACTAACACGTCATTAGATCCAGTTTCCATTATTGAATCTACAACGCCAAAATTAAATTTTTCCTGATTAAATACTTCTAGCCCAATTAAATCAGACCAGTAATATTTTCCTTTCTCTAAAATCGGTAAATCATTCTTTTTAATACCAATTAGGTAACCTCTAAGCCGATCAGCCTCATTACGGTCGTTAGTATTTTCTATCTTTGCCAGTACGGTTCGTCCTTGCATGGACGACTCTTGTACTTTTAACTCACCCCACTCTATTTCATCCTTCGATAAAAACCAGACTGGGTGGCTACATAAGGCATTTATTTCTTCACTAAAAGGCTGAATTTTTAACCAGCCCTTTATTCCATGAGAGCCTACTACTTTTCCCATGACGACAAATTCACTCATTGGTTCAGGATCTGAATTTGACTTCCTTATTTATCTTCTGCGGCTGGAGCTTCTTCAGCTGGTGCTGGTGCTGCTTCTGCGGCTGGAGCTTCTTCAGCTGGTGCTGGTGCTGCTTCTGCTTCTGCTGCGGCTATTTCAGCTGCTTTTTCAGCTGCTTTTTTCGCTTTTTTCGCCTCACTCTTGTCTAAATCTTTTTTCTTCATCGCAGCAAGACCTTCTGGGCCTTTTGCATTTAATTTAACAATTCGGCTCATTGTTTCTGACAACAATGCACCGTGACCTTGCCAATAAGTAATTCGCTCTAAATTTAATTTTAATGCTTCAGAGCCTTCTCTTGCCATTGGGTTATAAAATCCAACTCGCTCGATGAATCTTCCGTCTCTTCGCATCTTTGAATCAGCCACTACCACGTTAAAATAAGGTCTATTTTTAGATCCACCTCTTGAAAGTCTAATGATTACCATAATTTATTCTCTTTACTAAATAATTTTCTACAGAAAGGGCGGAATTTTACGCTATTTTAGGTTGCTTTGGCAAGCTAATTGTTTGCATCGCACGAAGCAGATACTGAAAATTTTACTGTGGGGCCACATATTGTGTGGGGTCCTCAATATTTGCCTGCTTAAATCCCTCTTTTCTCAGTCGGCAAGAGTCGCATTTACCGCACGCAAGCCCATCTGAAGTCGCTTGATAGCATGATACTGTTGAAGAGTAATCAATGCCACACTTTTCACCCTCATGAATAATCTCAGATTTTGAGAGATGGATTAATGGTGTATGTATCTGAATATTTTTTCCTTCAATTGCGCTTTTTGTTGCTAAATTAGCCATTGTTTGAAAACTTGCAATATATTCTGGTCGGCAATCTGGGTAACCAGAATAATCCACCGCATTCACACCAATAAAAATATTTTGACTGCCTATTGTTTCAGCCCATGCCAAAGCTAAGGTCATCATGATGGTATTTCTAGCTGGGACATAGGTTGACGGGATTCCCTCTGAGGCAATTTCTGGAATAGTCATCGATTGGTTCGTCAAGGAAGAGCTTTTTAACCAACTCAAATCAATGTCAATAATTTTATGTTCTTTAACGTTGAAAAATTTCGCAATACGATTTGCTGCTTTTAACTCGGCATTATGCCTTTGGTGGTAATTAATTGTCATGGCATAACATTCGTACCCCTCCCTTGAGGCGATACCTAATACTGTAGCTGAATCCAATCCTCCAGACAGCAGTATAATCGCGGTTCTAGACACCTTTCTTGTCCCCCCAAATAACCTTATGAAGTTGTAATTGCAATCTCACTCGCAGTCTATCTTTTAGTATCCATGAGGCCAGATCCTCTGGATTAACCTGACCATAAACCGGTGACAAAAGGATTTCTGCCTTATTTGCTAGATTTTCTTTTAAAATAATTGTCTTTGCCCATTCATAATCATCTTGATTGGTAATAACAATTTTAATTTCATCGTCAGGCTTAATAAAGGCCAAATTATTCCAATCATAATTTTTAATCTCTCCCGATCCAGGGGTTTTAATGTCGAGAATAATTTTAGCTCTAGGGTCAATATTTTCAATAGATACCGCACCCCCAGTCTCAATCGACACTTGATAGCCCATATCACTTAACTGATTTATAAAATCAAAGCATGGTTTTTGTGCCAAGGGCTCTCCCCCGGTAACCGTAACAAATTTTGTGTCGTATTGCTTTATCTCTTCAAAAATTTGCTCAAATGTATAATTTCTCCCATCGTGAAATGCATACGCAGTGTCACAGTATACGCACCGCATTGGACAGCCAGTAAGTCGAATAAAAATTGTAGGGAGGCCAATCCGGGTTGACTCACCCTGAACGGAATAAAAGATTTCATTAATTTTTAAATGTTCTGATTTAGACACTGTGAATTTTAAAAGATTAAAATTTGATTGACTCTAACGCCTTGAGTCTACTCTGGGCGCTAGGAATAATGTCGGCATTTGGGTATTTTTTTATTAAGTCTTGTAAGGATATTTTTGCTTTGGTAATTTCAGTGAGCTGAATTTGACAATTTGCAATGCCATACATTGCCTCAGGCAGCATATTGCCATCCGGGTAGATCTCTAAAATCTTTGTATAAGTCTTAATTGCTGCGCTGTAGTTTTTGAGTGAATATTGTGAATAGCCTACGTAGTATTTAGCTTCTGAGATAAGCTCGGATTTTGGATAAATTGTCACAAATCGATCAAAGGCGTCAAAAGACTCTTTATATTTTGTTGCCCTAAGGAGCGCTTTCGCCTCAGAGAAAGCGGTGAGCTCAATATTTTTATCAACTAAATCAGGTAGCGTTTCATCAACCCCATTAGCTTCTTGCATTAGCGGCTCTGTTATCTTTAAACTTTGCTCTGCATCTTTAGCCTGGCTTGATTCTGGTGTTGTTTCAATGTTAATTTTTTTTTCATCTTTTTTTGATAAAGAATCAATGTTCAATTCAAGGCCTCGGAGTCTGTCGTTTAGCTCTTGATAAAGAATTTTTTGTCTTTCTTCAGAGTTTTTACTTTGAAAGTGTAAAACCTCTATCTCGCCGTTTAACTTAGAAATTTGGTCAAGTATGGCGCTTAATTCATTTTGAAATTTTATTAGGTTTTGATTTTTTATTGCTTGATTAACTTTGTAGTCGATATTTTTTTGAATATTATCAAGTTGGTCTTGTATGCTGTTTAATTTCTTTCTTGCCTCTTCGTCTTCAAAGATAGCAAAGGCAGAATTCGCAACAAATAATAGACCAACCCAAAAATATTTTTTCATTAACTGCTTTTAATTGAAATTACTCGCCTACGTAAGCAATGTCAGCGCGTCTGTCTTTATCGCATTCAGCTGCTTTACACTCTTGATTGGAGTTTTCTTCACCATAGCTAATTGTCTCAACATTGTTATCACCAATGCCTAAGCCACTCAATGCTTCACTAACAGCAACAGAACGTTTTTGACCTAATGATAGATTGTATTCATGTGAGCCCCTATAATCTGCATGGCCATTAATTGTGACAGCAACATTGTGTTTGCTAACAAATGCCGCATGTGCCGCTAACATATCACTATATTCAGGCTTGATACTGTATTTGTCATAATCAAAATAAATGCTGCGACTTGTTAATAGAGGGTTGCTGCTTAATTCTTCTCTTGCGGCTGGACTAAGCTCAGCTATTTGTGATGTTAATTCTGGAAATGGGGCATTAAGGCCCATAGAATCCTTAATGTCTGTGGAGCTACAACCTATCATTGAAGACGCCATCATCATTGCTAGTAGAAGTGATTTTTTCATATTCCGTTTAGTCTCCATTAAATTTTAATTTTTTAGTCACTCAAAGGGCTCCACGTCGGCTCCTGAATTCTTTCTTGGCCTAAATTGATTGGCGCTACTTTAAGACCATTTATCGATACTGTACCAATTTTTGTGGGTTTTCCCAAGTCTTTATAAGTAAATAGTACCATATGACCGTTTGGGGAGAATACCGGGGACTCATCATGCGGCCCC
>JABMNG010000156.1 GCA_013205275.1 Methylophilales bacterium
ATATTTTTGAAAACTCTAATATTATTAATTTTCCACCAGGGCTTAATACGCGGTACATCTCAGATAGTGCTTTTTCTTTTTGTGTCATATTTCTCAAGCCAAAGCCAACTGTGACACAATCAAAATAATTTGAAGGAAACGGGAGTGATTCCGCATCACATACAATACTCGGCAATATCTTCCCATTATTAACTAACTTTTTTTTACCTTCTTTGAGCATTGAGAAATTAATATCTGTATGAAAAATTTCATAATCTTTTTTTTCGTTAGCAAATGATAATGTTAGATCAGCGGTTCCTGCAGCAATATCCAATATTTTAGCTTTGGATTTGAGGAAGGTGGTCTCAATTACTACCTTTTTCCATGCCTTGTGCAGACCAAAAGACATCAGGTTGTTCATTAAGTCATAGTTGGTTGCTACGGAGTTGAAAACTTCTCCAACCCTTCCAACTTTTTCCTCTTTTTTGATTTTCTTAAATCCAAAATTGGTTTCTTCATTCTTCATTCTTAACCCTTCTAATACCAGAGGCTTCTAGCTTACCTATATATTCTGTCCATAACTCTTGGTAATTTTTAGCAAGTTTGTGCAGGTATTGCCATGAATATAGCCCTGTATCGTGCCCGTCAGTAAAGATAATTTTAATGGCATAGTTTCCTACAGGTTCTATGTTGATAATGCTGACATTCTCTTTCCCAATTTGAAGAACGGCTTGTTCTGGGGAATGACCTTGGACTTCTGCTGATGGTGAGTAAACTCTAAGAAACTCAGATGACAGCATGCAGTCTGTGTTGTCATCAAAGCTAATTTCCAGCAACTTTGATTGTTGGTGAAATTTTATTTCTTTTGGATTAGGGAATGTCGCCATTGAATTTATGTGTATAAAAGGCGAATTTTAACAGACTTACAAGCTTAATTGATTGTTATGATTTATTAAGCATTAGGGCTTTAATTTTCTTTAAAGCGTTCTGCTCAATCTGCCTAACTCTTTCTGCTGAAACGTTATATTTCAATGCAAGCTCATGCAGTGTTGCAGATTTATCTTCAGTCAGCCATCTTGATTGGACGATAGCCTTGCTTCGCTCATCTAATTTTGATAGCGCAGTTTTTAATGACTCTGTGCCATTACTTTCAGTTTCGTCTTTTTCAATTTGATCTGATTGTTCGAGCGCACTATCTTGAAGGTAAGATATTGGTCGGTAGTAATCATCCTCAGACTCATCGTCTGAATAGTCAATCGAGATTTCTTGGCCGGAAAGACGAAACTCCATCTCACGAACCTCATCTTCTTTAACATTTAATTCTAGTGCGATTGCTTTTATTTCGTCACCTTTAAGTGGCTTGAGGGTCTTCTTCAGGCTCCTTAAATTAAAGAATAATTTACGCTGTGCTTTAGTTGTAGCAGTTTTAACAAGGCGCCAATTTCTAACAACATACTCTTGTATTTCAGCTTTGATCCAATAGATTGCGAATGAGACTAAGCGAACCCCACGATCAGGGTCAAATCTTTTTACAGCTTTCATTAGACCAATATTACCTTCCTGAACGAGATCGGCGTGTGGAAGATTATATCCACTATAGGATCGGGCAATTTTCATCACTAATTTAAGGTGCGAAAGAATTAGTTTCTTAGCTGCCTCCAGATCATTATTTCTTTTGAGTCTGATGGCAAGCTCATATTCCTCGTCTGCAGTAAGTGAAGGAATTGATCTAATGGTGTTTTGAAGCAAGTCAAAATCACCTAAGGGGTGAAACGCAGTTATTGATAAATTGTTTGTCATGTCTGTAATAATGTTAGCACTCTTTACATATGAGTGCTAATTTTAATAAAAAGTTCTCTTAAATACAAGAGTTTAGTTAGATTTTTCTAATTTTTTTATGGATTGCCTTGCAGCAAAGAAGGAGGCGAACAAACCAATAAACATTGCAGCGAAAATAATTATCGTGTAATCGGTGACTGGAAGGTCCTTTAGGGTGATCGTATTGCCTAAAATATATTCAAATCTTTCGGCAGCTCGATTAAATGTAATGACCATAGCTTTTAAAATGCTAATTGTAACCAGGCTTCCGCCGAGACCATATATTAGGCCGGTATACATAAATGGGCGATGAATGAATGAGTTTGTCGCACCAATAAGCTTACTAACAAGTATTTCCTCTTGAAACGTAAGGGTTTGAAGGCGAATAGTATTGCTAATAATAACAATTAGGACAATAACAAGTAGTCCGCCAAGTGAAAATAGACCAATTTTGATCATAAAAATAATAGCCCTTAATTTCTTAATCCAGCTACCATCCACTACTATGTTGTCGACTCCGTCGACCACCTTTAAGCTGTCAATTAACCCATTAATTTTTACATTACTTAATGTGTTTAATGTAATAAAGAAACCATCTGGCAAGGGGTTTTCGGAGGCTCCAATATCGAGGGTTGTTAATTTTAATTTAGCCTGTAATTTCTCCCATGCCAATAACTTGGGCTCAAAGTGAATTTTTTTTATTTCTGAACTATTTTTCAATGCCGAATCAATGAAGCTTATTTGCTCCTGAGTGATGTCTTTTTTTAAAAAAATACTAATTTCTGCTTCATGCTGAACTTTTGTTGAGATTTGACGAACATTCTCAACAATTAAATAACCTGCAGAAGGAAGGCAGAGTGAAATACCAATCACAATAAACATGATTATTGATGAGCCAATATTTGACTTGATTCGGATTAAACCTCTGATAAAGGCTTGAAAGTGGTTATGTAAGTAAGGGAACATTGTCTTCAGGTTGTGTTAATTTTCCATTAATCAGATGTATTTGTTTAAATTTTATGGGCGATATCGGCAACTCATGACATGACACAATCACGGTAACCCCAACCTGCTGGAAGCTGTAAAAAATATTCATAAATTCATCGGCATAGCCTTAATCTAGATTGCCTGTTGGTTCATCGCCAATTAAAATAGACCGCCACCAAACAATGCCTCTTG
>JABMNG010000016.1 GCA_013205275.1 Methylophilales bacterium
GAATCTTAGGGATGTTTGGAAAAGCTGAGAGGGGAGATAAAGCTATTGCTTCGATTAAAAAATCGCAAGGCGCTTATTTAGTCGCCATCGGTGGGTCTGCTTTTTTAGTTGCACAAGCCATCAAGTCATCGAAGGTGATCGCATTTCCAGAGCTAGGTATGGAGGCAATGTATGAATTTGAGGTTGAAGATATGCCGGTGACTGTTGCTGTTGATTCAGATGGCCAATCCATCCACCAGGCTGGCGTTAAAAAATGGCAGGAGATATTACTAACTCGCTAATTTTTTTGTTTGTATTGATTACTGGCATATGCCCTCGTGATTCCTTTTGGTCTCAGCGCTTCATGCCTTAAATCACTCTTACGCATCCTTTCACGCCATAATCGATAGCTAGATGGCTTAAGTTCTTGTGCCATTAACCGCTTAAGGTCAGCTTCTTTTAAGTTAAATTGCCTAAAGATAGCGTCTAACGAGGTTCTGTCCTCCCATGCCATCTCAATAATTCGATTGGTATCAACTTCATTAAAATTAAACTTCATGCCTTTTATGAGTTCCTATTTAAAACTTTAAGAATCTATCTTACTAAATATCCCTAAGTATAAGTCGCTTTATTTTAAGGGCTTAGTTACTATTAATCGTTTTCAGAGAGCTTTTGCTTAATGCTTTCGGATAGCTGATTTAATTTATCAAGGGCGACGTGCTTTTCTTCTGATGATATAACAAAAAAATCTTCCACCCGAGTGCCTAAGGTATTTATTTTTGCGTCATCAATCGAAAAACCGAAAAGATTAATTTCATTGGCAATTAAATTTAAAAGACCTTTTTTGTTATCGGTAATAATATCAAGATCATATTGCCCTTTCTTGTTTTTCTCAAAAGTAATTTCAGTGACGAAATCGTGATGCAAGGCTTGATTTGTCTTTTTAAGCTTTATTTTATTTAAGCTTAATTCTTTTAAAAGGGTTGCGGTGAGATCGATTTCTATTTTTTTGAATAAATCATTGTAAGTACCCTCGGAGGCTAAAGGAACCATTAAGCTAAATACGTCCAACGCGTAACCATGTTTAGTGGTAAAGACTTTGGCTTGTGTGATCTCAAGGTTTAATCCGTAAAAAAAGTTTGTAATTTTTGAGAACAATGCCGCAGTATCTTTGGTGTAAATCATCACCTCGACTCCATTGCTGTGGCTTCCATGACGCACCCTGACTATGCTGTCATTGGCAGTGAGATGGGGCAGCAGAATCCGGGTTTGCCAAGCAATTTCATTGTCATCAAATCTCAGGAAGTAGGCTTTGCCGAACTCATCCCACAATCGTTGGTAGTCTGATGAAGCGAGGGAGTATTTTTTAAGAATTATTGCAGCGGCCATTTTTCGATCTCGAATAACCTCATCTTTAGAAAGCGAGCGTTGTGTGAGGTTCCTTGTCGTGGCTTTATAAAGAGTACGAAGGAGGGACGCCTTCCATTCATTCCAAACATGAGGGCTAGTAGCCCTGATGTCAGCGACTGTTAATAAATATAATGCCTCTAAATTTCGTTTGTTTCCGACAAAATTCGAGAAGTGATTGATGACCTCCGGGTCTGAAAGGTCCATTTTTTGAGCAGTGCTTGACATGGTCAGGTGGGATTTAACCAGCCATGCAATAATAGTGCTGTCTTCCCTGTTTAGGTTATAGGCCCGTCCAAAACGACTTGCAATTTTTTCACCGAGTTCTGAGTGGTCTCCACCTCGACCCTTGGCGATATCATGAAAGATAGCAGCCAAATAGAGCACGTAGGGCTTATCAAATGCTTTGAAAATAGCGAAACATTCAGGGAATTCGTGTTTTAATTTTTCTTTGCTAAATCGCCGGATGTTCTCAATCACATTTAAGGTGTGCTCATCGACCGTGTAGATATGAAATAAATCATGTTGCATTTGGGCAACCACTTTTCCAAAGTCAGGAATAAATCTTCCTAAAACATTGGTTTTATTCATAAGGCGCAGGGCACGATTGACTTTATTGTCGGCGTTAAGCACATCAAGGAAAGCTTGTTGGTAACGTTTGTTTTTTCGAACAGTAGACGTTATTAATTTTGCGTTTGAATCAAGGCCACCGAGAAGGTTTGGCCCAAAACCAACGATCTCTTTGTCTTGTTGCATCAGTAAAAAAGGATCAAACAATGAAGTCATTAATGCCTTTGTTTTTTCCGATGGGATTTCCAATAAATCGTTGTATTTGAAAAAACCAAGGGGGTGCTTAATAGGGGTTCTTGGGTACTTATTTGGGTCAAGTCTTTTAATGAGAATTTCATTGAATAAAATTATATAATTAACTGATTTATAATAATTTTTCATTAAAATTTCACTGGATTTTTTATTCTTTTTACTGGGGTACCCTAGGTTCTTGGCCATCTGATTTTGAAGGTCAAAACTTACCCGATCCTGGGTGGATCCTGAGAGCAGATGAAGCAGAATTCTCCGCTTATTGGTTCTATTCACATGGGCTGTTATTTTGTTAAATTCTGGCTTATCAATCACATTTTTTTTATATAACTCGCTGAGTGTCCGTCCTTTTTTTTGGCTGCTAGAAATCCATAGAACTGTTTGAATGTCTCTTAACCCTCCTGGGCTCTCTTTAATATTAGGCTCTAGTTGGTAAGCTGAATCCCTGTACCTCTTATGTCTTGAAGTTTGTTCCGCTATCTTGCCTGCGTAAAATTGTTTTGGTGCCAGCTCTTTCTCTATTAATAGTATTAATTTGTTAAATAGGTAAATTTCTCCAATAATTAATCTATTTTCAAGGAGATTTGTTGCGGTAGTAATGTCTTTATGAAACTCTTCTTTAACTTCATCAAGAGATCTTACGCTGTGACCAATTTTAAGGCCATGATCCCAACAGGCGGCTATAAATTTTGAAACTTTTTCCGACACCTCTCTATTTAATTTTTCATCAAATAGGACAAGGAAGTCAATATCTGAGTACGGGAATAATTCTTTTCGACCGTATCCTCCAACCGCAATAAGACAGAGGCTCTCATCGAGGCCACATGCACTCCATATAGTTACAAGGTGCCGATCAACAAGTTCGGTATGTTTTGATAGAAAGAGTGGGCTTTGATGTCGCTCTAGAA
>JABMNG010000157.1 GCA_013205275.1 Methylophilales bacterium
CCTCGCCGGCAGTTACATGAGCCTCCATGCCGAGCCCTCTGACCCGGCAAATAAAGCAACCTTCTCACAAGAACAATCCCAATTCCTCGACCTCGGTCAAATGATGTTAGCGGGTGACGTGGATGCGTTAACCAACCTTGCCATTGACAGTGTTACCGAACAAGGCGTGGGGGTCACTAAATCCTTCTTAGAGAAGTACTTCCCAACGGTGGAACTCAACTTCGGTGCCCAAGGTGGCAGCAAGCCATCCGGTGGATTGTTGGTGTTGGCACCCTTGTCAGATGAGAAAGACATCTTTAATACTTACTTCACTCAAATGAGTGCCTTTTACCAAGACAACCGCACCACCCTTAACTTAGGCTTAGGCTACCGTAAGTTGTCAGATGACAAGACGCTGCTCATGGGTGTGAATGCCTTCTACGATCACGAGTTCCCGTATGACCATGGACGGACCAGTTTGGGTGTCGAAGCGCGCACCACCATGTGGGAAATCAATGCGAATAAATATTGGGCGACGACCAAATGGAAAGCAGGTAAGGATGGCGACAATGAAAAGGCTTTAGGGGGCTACGATATTGAAGCCGGTCTCCCACTCCCCTACCTTAATTGGATGACATTATTTGTCAGAAACTACAGATGGAATGCCTATAACGGTGAAAAAGACATCCTAGGTAACGACATCAAAATAAGGGCAAGATTGCCGATGTTAGAGGGTATGGAGGTTGAGGCCGGGAGAAAGTTCTACTCATCTACTGTTTATGAGAGCCTGAATGATAATTACATAAAGATTTCTTATAACGTTACCTCTCTGTTTGGGCAACAAAAGACAGCAACCCCCTGGATAAGCAGCGAGCCTTACAAGCTAGGCAGCATGGAAAACAGAAGACTTGAAAAGGTCAGAAGGGAAAATATTATCGTAAAACAAGTCGAGGCAGCTGACTTTACATTCTCAATTGAAGGAACTTAAGTTGAAAACTTTTAACAAAAATCTTTGTGCAGTATTAGCCGCTATAACTCTCCTGATATTTTCAGGAGTTGCCTTTGCCGACAATCCACCTGCTTGTGTAAGAGACGCAGCCAATAAGATTACAGGCGCAATATGGACCGGCGACCAAAAAGCATGTATAACAGAGCCAGCTACAATGAAGGTTAAGGTCAATCATATGTACATGTGCTACTCCAAACCCAGAGCACCAACCACATCGGTAGATTCCGATCAAAAAAATAGTGCAGGAACTTTAGGTGTTTGTGCGCAGCAATTATGGCCCAACCCAGTCAGCAGGGCTACCTCTGAGTTTAGCGTAGTGAATGGGCAATCAAATTCACTGTTCAATGCGGGGGGGAACTTTCGTGGGGTAGTCGGTAAACAGAATTTTACTTATTTCACAGTCTACCTTGATCCTTATTTTAAAATGCAGGGCATACAAGAATTTGACTACGACGTCGTAGATAATGAGGGGAACGTAGGGAGATTCTGCTGGACATTGGCTGCTGAGGTCTACGCCAATAGAGCTCCTGTTTCTATGAATGACACAGTCAAATGCGGAGCAACATTAGCACTAGCAAATGCAGGTGTAGGCGAATTAAAAACTGTATTTAACTCTATTGGTGACACGACGGGGGAGCATGCTAATTTCACTATCGACGGCGCTACAATTGACGCCTACCTTATTAAGAGTAATGGGCGGCTCATATCCTCTCCGTCTGTTGGTGTCTCAAATGATGTAAGTGAAATACTCGCGCATGTTACCTTGCCTGCTGGGACCTATATGGAGAGCTGCTCTAACAAACAAAATGGAACCTTAAGGGTTAGTCTTCAGTGGAAGGTGTCCGAGGCGATGGAGTTTAAGGCTGCTGACACTTTAGTCGGAGGCCGCCCGCATATTCACACGGTGTCACCGTCGGAATTTTATTTAATGGTCGTCCCCGTCAATGGCGGCACCTGCCACTAGATAATATAGATTAGTGCTTTATATGTTAAAGGTTTTTGAAGATTGTGTTGATTCTATGTTGATAAGTATGTTCTGCGGCAACTCTTTTTTTAGCATTTTCTACTAATTTAATTCTTAATTTCGAGTCATTTTTTAGCCTATTAAACTGGGTGACGTAGCTCTCAATGTCTGAAAAACCTAAAAATTCTTTTTCCGGCTCCAATAATGCCTCTAGCCCAGGTTTCATTTCAATTAGCTGTGCAATTCCATAGCCGGCGCACTCAAAAGACCTCATATTTGTTCCCTCCATAATGACGCTTGAATGTATATTTAGAGAGACCTCATACTGACCATAGACTTTACCCATCTGATATATTTTTAGGGTCTTATGAAATTTACTTGGATTTCTCCAAAATAATCGATGCCTTAAAAAATAGTTCCCATAGACGTCTGGCATTACTCCCTCAATATTAGATTTTTTTAACCATTCATCACGATTAAGGTCTTTGTTGATGATTGAACAGCAAAATCTTTTTTTTCTTCTGCTTGGCATTGGTGAATGGACTATGGGGTCATAAGCGAAAGGCAGTCCGGAGACAAAATTATCTCTATGTGGCAGGTCCTTTAAGTATCCTAGATCAGATAAATAAACCCCAGAAAAGCGATTCAATTCATTTTTAGTAATTTTAGCGCCGTCAGTTAACCAAAGAATATTCTTGTTCGAATGAGCAAGATTGGTAAAGCTCGACTGGCTATTAATGAATAGTGCGACGTCATATTTTGAATCGTTAATTTGATTAACAATTTTGTCATGCCAGTCTTTTTTGTTAATTTTATAGTTAAGATACTCAAGCGGGCTATCTGGGTAGGTGCTTACAAAGTTGACATTGCTGTTTGGGAAAGCTTTTAAAGCTCTATTGATGTAGTTTGATAAACCACCTCGCCAGGGCTTAGCAACTAACAAAATATTTTTAGGCATCGCTGTTATCTTTTTTATATATACAAGGGCTGTATTATATACAAGCTTATTGTTTTTATTTCTTATGAATTAGTAAATCATAGTTAGTGTATTGGCTATTTTAATTCTATTAAATACTCTATAAGAAAAGTGTTGCCTGACCCTTGGCTGGACTTTAATTTCGATTAATGTAATAATGCATCTCTAGAATATGACAATCGAAGTATATTCTAAAAAAAATTCAGCAATAAAAATAACCCCCCCAAATAAAAAAAATGGCTTGGCGATAGAGAGGCTTGTCGAGCGCTGCCCTCC
>JABMNG010000158.1 GCA_013205275.1 Methylophilales bacterium
TCACCAAATTTTACTGAAACATCTTCAAATAACGGTTTTGAACCAAATTGCATCGTGATGCTGTTTGTAATAAGCACTGACTATTTCCTTAACTTTATTGATTAAAATTGATTGTATTTAACGACTTCATCGACCGATAGTTGCCCTGGTCTTGGCCACGGCTCCTGAATCGACTTCCCGATCGCTACAAACATAGCAGGGGTGTGATCATCAGGAAGCTTAAGTAATTGAGCGACTGCATCGAAATCGAAGCCATCCATAGGGCAGCTATCATACCCTAAATCTTTTGCGACTAACATTAAATTCATGGCCGCCATTCCGCATGAGCGCATGACTTCATCTCGCTGAATCTGTGGCTTGCCCTTGTAATACTCTGATATGGCTGGCACGAGATAATCTCGCACACTACCAGGGGCATTCTTCCAGTAACGATCTGGCTCTTTATCCCAAGCCATTAGGTCGCCTGTTAGCACCACCAACAAAGAAGCGTCAGTGACCTGTGATTGACCCCAGCTAACCTTTTTAATTTCTTCCCTTACCGAGCTGTCAGTTACTAAAACAAAACGCCAATGCTGAATGTTGAAGGCGGTTGGTGATAGGACGGCCAAGCTCATCAGGTGCTCTATTTCAGATGTCGTCAGTTTGTGTTCGGGGTCGAATGCCTTATGTGATCGTCGTGCTTGTATTGCGTCTTTAAGTTCCATATCGTCCTTTAAATGTTAGGGTAAGTTATGTCTGTGATAGTTAGTGGCTCAACTCCTGAGGGTTTATGCCAAATAACTTCGTCGTCAATCCTGGCACCGATTAAGGCTTTTGCTAGAGGAGAAACGTAACTAATTTTATTTAACTTAATATCGGCTTCGTCCTCACCAACAATCTCAAAGGTATGGGTGTCAGCATTAGAATTTTCGACCGTCACCTTAGCAGAGAATAAGACGATGTCATTAGGTTGCTGATAGGGGTCAATTAGAATCGCTGACTCTATGCGAGAAAAATAATAACGAATCTCCCGCTCAATGCGCATCTTTTTTTCTTTTGAAGAGGGGCTGTCGTCTGTCATCGATTGTGCCCGATCTGATTCTAATTGAGTCACGGTTTGATGGAGAATTTTTAGCCCGTTAGGGGTGACGTAATTGATCTCCTCGCTAATAGACCGCTCAGGAATATCAATTCCGGCATGCTCTAAATCATCTTCTTTAACAAAAGCTCTACTCATATTATAGTTTTTAATTCAATGGTTTATATTATTTGTTTAAATCTATTTATTATGTATTTAAATTACTTTAAGTCTTATTATTTTCATAAAATACTATCCAGTTATTCGTATTTTGATTGGTATTTTACCCTATCCTTAATGTATTCTTGTCTCGTGAATATAATCTCATTATTATTATTTTTGGTTGCTCTGTCATTGTCTTTTTTTAGCCTTGCCGACACAGAAAAGAGAATGCCAGAAGAGGGCACCTCACAACATTACACCCATAAAATTTTTCGTAACCACTCCAATGAATTAGTTAAGAAAAATAATTTTGGGGAGTGCATAACGGGCGACCTTCCCACCTTTAATTTAACCACAGATTATGAAAAGTTTTCCACGTTAAGAGACTGCCTTGCTTCCGGCGGAAAATTACCCCAGTAACCAATTAAACTCTTTCACTCGACCTTATTCTTGAAATAACTTCCACAGATCAGTAAACCTGTTTTTGGATAGGCTGCGGTTGGTTATGTATTTTATGTGCTCGCCATCCTTTGCGTCTTCATTTAATTCAATTCCCCAGAGCCCATTAATCTCGTTTGGAAGCATCGAGTACCTGATGTCAAAGATTTGATTCGGGTTATCGGGTAATACGGCAATATAGCCGCCGCTAAACCACTCAAACCGATTGATATCTTCTGCCTGCTGTGACTCTTTACTGAGCCATGGAAAATCCCTAACAACATCAAGTTTTTTGGTTTTTTGTCCCGGATAGACTTTTTTCCTTGGGAAGAGCCTTATTCCATCAGTATAAAAATAACCTGATGACTCATATACCGA
>JABMNG010000159.1 GCA_013205275.1 Methylophilales bacterium
AAAATTAGTTAATGGAGGTGAGGTAACTATTGATATAGATCAGCATGATAAAGTTTTGCTAACTTTCAAACAAAAAGAAAAGATCTCTACGTAGGCTTTATCATTGCATTAATAAATAACTTGCTTCTAGTAAATGCCAATAACCATATCTGAACTCTAATAAATTTTAACGATGAAAAGTATTCTAGGTCCACATTAGCAAACTGCCTAATAAAAGGAGCTATTGCTATATCCGCAAATGAAACCTTATCTGACAATAAATATCTTTGTTGTTTAAGCCTCTCCTCCAATATTTCTATGAAAAATAAACAAGCAGTTCGTAACTCGCCCTTTGTTTTCATAGGATGATTTATGGCGTATTTATATTGATCGAGACATAATTTAAATTCATTATCATTAGTTTTAATCAGATTTAGCCCTATCTTAATTAAGTCGGCATTATGATTCGCGTAATGAGAAGAATTGCCATTTTCGTATGCCCATATCATTATGTTTATACTCTCATCAATAACCTTATTCCCAACTTTAAGGACAGGAACAGTTCCTTTCGGACTTATTGATAACATTTCATGAGGTTTATTTTTTAATGAAATCTCGTAGAGATCAAAGTTAATTCGAGAATCGATAAGCGCCATTCTTGCACGCATGGCGTAAGGGCACCTACGATAAGAGTAAAGCAGAGGGGTGTTACTGTCGTTGTTTTGTACACTCACATAGTTCATTAATTAAACGGTGGCCCTTAAAAATTAATCCTGAGTATATTTGTATTAACTCTGCCCCTTCATTCATTCTTTCAACCGCATCTTTTGCCTGCATTATTCCGCCTACGCCGATAATTGGAATCTTGCCCTTTAAACCCTTGTAAAGATACTTCTGGGTCTTTAATGCTCTAGATCTTAAAGGCTCGCCTGAAAGCCCACCTGCTTGATCTTTAAATTTACTTTCTGAGACCTCATTTCTTGATAGGGTTGTATTTGTAGCAATAATTCCATCGATATTATATTTAATTAATAATTTAATAATATTATCCATCTCCTTCATACTTCCGTCCGGAGATATCTTGATTAAAAATGGAACATATTTTTGATGCTTTCTTGCCTGAGCTTCCTGCTCCAACTTAATCCTACTAATAAGGCCCTCAAAAAAGGATTCATCCTGTAATTTCCTTAGATTCTGAGTATTTGGTGATGAGATATTAATAACAATATAAGAAGCATACTGGTATGCCTTTCTAAAACATAAAAGGTAATCATTAATGGCCTCCTCAATGGGGGTGTCGAAGTTCTTTCCTATATTGATACCTAGAACCCCTGTAAATTTAGAGCTTTTAATATTTAAAATAGCTTTATCAATACCAACATTATTAAAACCAAATCGATTAATAATCCCTTCTTCATTTGTCAGGCGGAATAATCTTGGCTTTGGATTTCCAGGCTGTGCTCTTGGTGTTAATGTTCCCACCTCAATAAAACCAAAGCCAAGCTTAGACAAGCAATCAATATATTCAGCATTTTTATCTAATCCAGCCGCTAAACCTAAGGCATTCTTAAACTTTATACCAAATACAACCCTGGGCTTTGATGGGGCCGGTGAAGGCAAGAATGAAAGTAAACCAAAAAAATCAGCCACTTTTAGACTTTTCATGGCAATATGATGAGCAATCTCGGGGTCAAATAAGAATAGTAAATAACGAATGATTGAGAACATAAACATAATTCTAACGTATGTTGTTTACAACGGATAATATATCAAACCAAATACCATGAATTCTTTAATAAATCTTCTAGGCAATATGTCTGAAAAAGAATTTACCCATCAATTCTGGGGGAAAAAACCCTGCTTCATCGAAGGTGTAATTAAGGGATACCAAGAGACAATCACAAAAAAAATTGTAAGTGAGCTAATTCAAGACGACCACATAGACACTAAATTAATTACCCAAAAAGATGATAATTTCATAACAGATTTTGGTCCTTTAAAAAAAAATTCGCTTAACAGAGAAGCCCCTTATACTTTATTGATTCACAAATTACATTTGTGGCATAAATTCTCCTCTGTACTATTCAACAGTATAAATTTCATACCCTATTGCAGGCATGACGATGTAATGATTAGCTTCTCTAATACTAATGGAACGGTAGGACCTCATTCAGATTCTTATGATGTGTTTCTCTTTCAAGGGTCGGGAGAAAAAAGTTGGTCTATAGGAAATCCTGATAATAAATTTGATTTGCCTTCTGAGGTGAAAACACATAGAAAATTTAAAGCTAAATATGAATTTGTAGCTAAGGCTGGTGATATCATTTATGTTCCTCCTAACACTCCTCATTACGGAATTGCTAATACCGATAACTGCATTACATATTCGATTGGATTTCGGTCTCCATCAAACCATGATATTAAGCAGCGGTTTCTTGAGTTTATTATGGACAGGGAGCCTGAAAAATTAATTTTTTATAATGATGCTCGCGCATT
>JABMNG010000160.1 GCA_013205275.1 Methylophilales bacterium
ACCTTAATCTCATCTAGGAGCATTCGTATCGTTGATCGCTCAATTTTATCTAAGAATAGTTTTTGGAGATCGTCAACCGACAGTGGTCTATGGCTTGTTAATAAAGCCACCTCTAATAATTCTTTTATTTTTGCTGTAGCTTCCATTTTAAGCATCATCTCTTTGAAGGTATATTCTGGAACATAGCTCTTGTTGGTTTATTCTAATGAGCCTTTCCTTGGTTAACTCTAAAATAGCCAAGAAACAAACAACAAGCTTTGGGATAGGGTCTTTTTCTGCATCAAAAAAACTTGTGAATTCTACCAAATCTTTTTCGGCCAAAGCTTTCAAGATGATTGTCATATGTTCCCTCACTGATAGCTCTGAGCGTGATATTTTATGAGTATCAAATTGTTTTGCTCTTTTAATTACATTTTTCCATGCATTAAATAATTCGTCTACTGAAACATCGGGGTAGGTTATTTCTGATACTTTCTCAAAGTATGCTTGAGCTACCATTCTGTCTTTTCCAATTTGCGGAATCTGATCTAGCTCTTGAACGGCAACTTTTATCAATTCGTATTCAACTAACTTTCTCACTAACTCGGCTCTTGGGTCCAGCTCATCGCCATCGTCTGACTCTTGAATTGGCAGCAACATTCGAGACTTAATCTCAATTAATGTTGCAGACATTAGCAGATAATCTGCTGCTAACTCAAGTTTAATAGCCTTCATTTTTTCCACATAAACCATATACTGAGTTGTAAGACTGGCCATAGGAATGTCCAGAATATCAATATTATTTTTTCTTATAAGGTAAAGAAGTAAATCAAGTGGGCCCTCAAAGGAGTCGAGATAAATTTCTAAGGCATCAGGCGGAATATATAGGTCTTGAGGTAATGCGCCAATGGTTTCGCCATATATTTTTGGTAAAACATTGTTTTTTTTCAGTTGATCACTCACTAGAAATTAACCCCCATCACTTCCCTAACATCTCTCATGGTATCCCGCGCCAATTTTCTGGCCTTTTCACAACCTTCAGCAACGACGCTTTTAACTACATCAGGGCTATCAATATAGTGATTAGCTCTTTCTTGTATAGGCTTTAATTCCTTTAAGATAGATTCAATTGCTGGCTGTTTACATTCAATGCATCCAATATCAGCATTTTTGCATCCATGTTCCACCCATTCTTTTGTTTTATCATCGGAATAAACAGCATGTAATTGCCATACTGGGCAATTTTTTGGATCCCCTGGGTCTGTTCGTCTTATTCTTGCTGGATCAGTAGGCATTGTTCT
Organism: Methylophilales bacterium; assembly: GCA_013205275.1. Lineage (GTDB taxonomy): Bacteria > Pseudomonadota > Gammaproteobacteria > Burkholderiales > Methylophilaceae > BACL14. The sequence goes on from JABMNG010000160.1 coordinate 1,281, forward strand.
GATTTTTTTTTCAATCTCGTTTGGTGCTTCCCTCAAGGAAATTGTATTGTTGTAGGACTTAGACATCTTTTGCCCATCCAAACCAATCATTTTTGAAGCGGGTGTAAGCATGTATTCTGGTTCAATAAGAATCATCTTTCCTCCCCCTTCAAGAAACCCCATTAATCTCTCCTTATCTCCAAGGCTCAAACTCTGCTGTTCGTCAATAAGCGCTTGAGCAGAAGCCAATGCCTGATCATCGCCCCCTTCTTGGTAGGCTGTTCTTAACTCTCTATAAAGCTGGCTTTTTTTAGACCCAAGCTTTTTGATTGCTTCCTCAGCCTTTTCTTCAAATCCTATCTCCTTCCCATACAAATGATTAAATCTTCGAGCAACTTCGCGTGTAAATTCAATATGTGGCACCTGATCTTCACCTACAGGCACATGACTCGCTCGATATATTAAAATATCCGCACTCTGTAATAGGGGGTAACCCAAAAATCCATAGGTAGATAAATCTTTAGAGGATAGTTTTTCTTGTTGATCTTTGTAAGTTGGAACTCTTTCAAGCCATCCTAATGGAGTGATCATTGACAGCAGTGTGAAAAGTTCAGCATGCTCTGGAACCTTGGATTGAATAAAGATAGTAGCTTGGGCAGGATCAACCCCTGCTGCTAGCCAGTCAATAACCATATCCCAAACATTATTTTCAATAATTTCTGGGGAATCATAATGGGTAGTCAATGCATGCCAATCTGCTACAAAAAATAAACACTCAAGCTCATGTTGAAGGCTAAGCCAGTTTTTCAAAACTCCATTGTAATGACCCAAATGAAGCATTCCTGTCGGACGCATTCCAGATACTACTCGATCAATTGCCATATATTATCCCTAATTCCTATTTAACCAAAAATACCGAAAATTATACTTGTACTGAGATTAATTAATGGAGTCAATATTCCACTTAATAATCCAGAAACTAACAAAAAAATTAAAATAAAAAAACCATATCGCTCTAATCCTGCTAATTGATTTGAAAGGGGCTGGGGTAATAAGCTAATTGCGACCCTCCCTCCATCTAGCGGAGGTAGCGGCAATAAATTCAATACCATTAAAACAATGTTGATTTGTATGCCTGCTAATGCCATCACCCTTAAAAATAACTCAGCTTGTTCTGGAAATAAATTAATACGCACCAACAAAATTGTCCAAAGAATAGCCATTGCAAAGTTAGAGGCAGGTCCAGCTAATGCTACCCATAACATATTTTTTTTTGGGTTTCTAAGGTTTGAGAAATTGACAGGTACTGGCTTCGCCCATCCGAATAGAAATGGTGAAGACATAAAAAATAATAGCGCAGGGAGTATCACCGTGCCCATTAAATCGATATGCTTTATTGGATTTAATGTAATTCGGTTAAGGTAGTGTGCTGTCATATCACCAAAGTATCTTGCTACGTAACCATGTGCGGCCTCATGCACTGTAATTGCGAAAATTACTGGCAAAGCGTATGCGGATATTTTTTGAATAATAGTTAATTCCATGTCACTCCATTCTAATTCAGTAAGAAAATTTTAAAAAGCATTCAAATCTAATGAATGGATTCTATTAAGTGATGCCATTTGCTCCAAATGGGCTGACATAATTCAGGGATAATATTTACAGAGCCCATAGCTCTATGAGAAATTCCATGCCCATGAAAGTCAGAACCACAAGAGCCTAATAAATTATAATCATTAGCTAATTTGCAAAAGTAGTTAGTTTGAGAAGGATCTTGACTGCCGGAAATGACCTCAACGCCTGAGCCACCAAAATCTCTAAACTCAGAAAATAATTTTGGGTATAACTTATTACCCATGTCGTACCTACCGGGGTGAGCAATTACTGCGTCGCCACCTGCCATGGTAATCCAGGTTACAGCCTCTTCCAAAGTTACCCATTGGTGATCAAAAAAACCAGGTTTTCCTGGTGTTAAGTATTTCTTAAAAACAGATTTAATATCTTTTGCATAGCCCTTTTCAACAATGAACTGAGCAAAATGAATTCGGCCAATAGTGCTATTTTTCGCATAACTTCTTGCGCCCTCATATGCATTCATAATGCCCGCCATACCAAGACTGTGGGCCATTTTTTTAGCTCTTAAGTCTCGACCAACACGAATTTCTTTTAGTCCATTAACGAGATTATCATTTTCTTTGTCAAAATTTAAACCCACAATATGGAGGGTTCTTTTATTCCATGTAACTGATATCTCAACGCCATTAATAAATACAATTCCCGAATCCTTTGCCGCTAATCGCGCCTCATCTAATCCAGCTATATCATCATGGTCGGTTAAGGCCATTACTTTGACATGGCATTCTTTTGCATAATTAACTAATTCAGTTGGCGTTAAAAGCCCATCAGATATAGTAGAATGGCAGTGAAGATCAATTATTGGATTTTTCATGATAGTTGGTTAGATTATATTGGTTATTCCCTATCGACGATAGATAAAATTAAACACAGGCGCATATGAAATTTTTATACGATTTACTCCCGGTTATATTATTTTTTATTAGTTATAAGTTTTATGGAATTTATACAGCTACAGCAGTTGCAATTGCCACAACATTGCTTCAAATAATGATTGCATTAATTACGAAAAAAACGGTTGATAAGATGCTTATATTCAACGGATTTATTATTACCTTCCTAGGCGGACTGACCATCCTTTTTCAAGACAAAACATTTATTATGTGGAAGCCTTCCGTGATCTATTGGTTACTCTCAGCTGTCTTGGTAATTTCAGCGCTACTATTTAACAAGAATCTTCTAAAGAAATCTTTGGGTACTCAAATAAAGCTTAATGATAAGAACTGGTCTAGATTAAATATTGTAACTGCTGTTTTTTTTGTTTTATTGGGATTTATCAATTTGTATGTAGCTTTTAACTACGATGAAAACACATGGGTCAATTTCAAACTTTTTGGTATCACTGGAATTTTATTTATATATATGATTTTTGTGACTATTTTCGTCTCAAAAGTATCAAAGGAGTAATTGTATGTGGTATTGCATCTATGCAACTGACCATAAGGGTAGGTTAGCTTTAAGACAAAAATATCGACCTGCGCATCTTTTAAGATTAGAAGAGCTTCAAGAGCAGGGGCGACTTCTTTTGGCGGGGCCATTTCCTATTATTGACTCATCAGATCCAGGGCCCAATGGGTTTTCAGGTAGCTTGATTGTGGCTGAATTTGAAGTCTTAGCCGCCGCAATAGAGTGGGCCGAACTTGATCCGTTCAAGCTGAATGGTGTCTATGATAATGTCGAAGTAAAGCCTTTTAGAAAAACATTACCATAAAATGACAATAGATATTATTCGTAATAGACTGGCTTTTCTGAAACCTATTTCACTCGATATTGAAGATGAAAGCTCTCTTCACAGA
>JABMNG010000161.1 GCA_013205275.1 Methylophilales bacterium
ACCTTCGGCTGGGTGAGCGTATCAATTAAGGGAGCGCAAATATTAAGAAATATCACTGCAAAAGCAACGCCTTCAGGATATCCTCCAAAGTTACGAATAAGAAGAATAATTAATGCGGCAAGGAAGGCAAATACTATTTTTCCCTTTGGTGTTGTTGGCCCACTAACGGGGTCTGTAATAATAAAGAATGCACAGAGCATCACCCCACCGTTAACCACATGAAAAACGGGACCACTAAAAATATTAGAGTTAGTCAGAACAAATAAACTTGAAATTATTATAAGACTTGCAAGAAAAGTAACTGGCAGATGCCAGGTAATTATTTTCTTATATAAAAGTAAAATCCCACCTAGAAAATAGGCCAGAGCCACATAATAGACATGAGCTGATGACAATGAAATAGACGCGCTATTTTTTATCGCTTCAAGAGTGCGCCCCTGCATTAACTCTGTCTTAATATAATCTAATGGTGTGGCCGATGTAATTCCATCAGTTACTAAAGTGATCCCAGATAAAAATAAATTTAGGCTTTGTTGGGTTGATATGCCAGAAGCTGCCGGCCACTTAGTCATAATTGAAGGGAATGAGATGAGTAAAACAGCATAGCCAATCATGGCAGGATTGAAGAGGTTTGACCCAAGCCCACCATAAAAATGTTTTGCAATTACGATTGTAAAAAGTGTTCCAACAAATATAATCCACCAAGGGGAGATTGAAGGCACAGATAATGCTAATAGCCACGCTGCTACTAAGGCACTTCCATCCGTCAGTGAGGAATATACGTTCATTTTACGAATTTTTAGGATGATGAATTCTGCAAGAAGGGCTGTAATACTGGCTAATAAAATATTAAGAATAACCCCAATTCCGTAATAATATGTATTAACAATAATTGCTGGAATAAGTGCTACCAAAACCATCAGCATGATTGACGTAACACTCTGTGGCTTTTGAATAAATGGAGATTGTTGGTTAATCATTGTTCGCCTTCTGCATTGGTGACCCTTTCCATCGCCTCAGATATTGCCCTTCTTTTCTCATCTATTAGTTTAGATTTTTCCTCAGGGGTATTTTGTGCTCTTCGTTGAGCATTTCTTTCCGCACGCTCTTGCTTTTCTCTTTCAATCCTTTTTAGACGGAAATCATTTCGTTCGCGTGCAATATTCGCCTCTTCTGTGTCACGTGCTTTTTCTATAATTTCACTTTTAGCGTACCGATAGAATTGAACTAGCGGTATATTGCTAGGGCAGACATAAGAACAGCAGCCACATTCAATACAATCGAATAGTTTATATTCTTCTGCCTTTTCTAATTGCTTGGACTTAGAAAACCAATATAACTCTTGTGGTTGCAACATTACTGGACATGCCTCAGCACATCTTGCGCAACGTATACATGGTAAGACTTCTTTTTTTTCGGCCAACATTTTAGGTTCAGCGCTGATGACACAATTCATAGCCTTTGTTACCGGAACTTCTTTAGAAGGCAATTTAAAACCCATCATTGGCCCACCCATAATGTAGGTTTCATTTTTCACTATTTGCCCGCCAGCATCCTTAATTAATTCGCTTAGCGAAGTGCCAAAGAGTACTTCGTAATTCTGTGGCTTATGAACATTACCAGTAATTGTAACAACCCTACTTATCGAGGGCTCACCCTTAATAATATATTTATAGATTGATAGAATTGTAGCAACGTTAAACATTTGAATGCCAAATTCTGAAGATCTCTTTTCTTTGGGAATTTGAATGCCACTAACTAAGAATATTAGCCGCTTAGCGTCGCCACTCGGATAAATGGTCGGCACAACTTTAATCTCAATCCCGGAGTCTGCAATAGAGATTTTTAGAGCCTCTGTTGCTTCCGGTTTGTTATCCTCAATCGCTATTATACTTTTTTTGGCGCCTAGTAATTCTTGAACCAGAAATATTGATTGGATCAATTCATTTGCATTTTCTCTCATCAGCATATCATCGCAAGTAATGTAAGGCTCACATTCCGCCGCATTAATCATAAGGGTATGGATTTTATTTTTTTGGTGGCTTTTTAATTTAAGGTGACTAGGAAATGCGGCGCCGCCTAATCCAACAATCCCGGAATTTCGAAGCCCCTTAATAGTTTCCTCTATACCAATTTTCTTATAATCAATGGCAATTTTTTCTATCCAAGTATCTTTACCATCTGGGACAAGTGTTAAGCATAAATCTGGGAGCCCAGATGGGTGTGGAATAAGTTTCTTCTCCATAGACAGTATTAAGCCTGACGTTGGCGCATGAATCGCTGCAGAAACATTGCCATCAGCCTCAGCTAATAATTGACCCTTAAGAACAAACTCTCCAATACTCACTTTAAGTTTTGCAATTTTTCCAATGTGCTGCCTTAACGGAAGCACTAGTGTTTTTGGTATCCGAATTGATTGAATAGACTTTGTTGTCGATATATTTTTATAGGTTTCAGCTTTTATACCACCATTAAATTTAAAAAATTTATCTATTATTTTCAATGAGCAGTCCTCTTAGAGGTCTCTTTTAATGAGTAGATTGGATATTTCCATTTCCAGTTTTCCGTGCTTTCTTGTATCGGCAGCATTTCAATGCAATCAACTGGGCATGGAGGCAAGCAAAGTTCGCATCCAGTACATTCCTTCTCTATGATTGTATGCATTTGTTTAGCGGCCCCAAGGATTGCGTCTACTGGGCATGCTTGGATACATAACGTACATCCAATACATGTATCTTCGTCGATAAAAGCAATTGATTTTGGTTTTGATATGCCATGCTCTTCATTAAGCGGCTTATATTCAACACCCATAAGCTCTGCTAGTTTTTTAGCTCCATCCTCACCACCTGGCGGACATTGGTTAATATCTGCCTCTCCATTGGCGATTGCTGTTGCATAGGGTTTGCAGCCAGGATACCCGCATTGGCCACATTGTGTTTGAGGGAGAATAGAGTCAATTTTTTCTACCATGGGATCCCCTTCAACTTTAAATTTAATAGATGAAAATCCTAAGACAGCCCCTATTAAAAATGCAAG
>JABMNG010000162.1 GCA_013205275.1 Methylophilales bacterium
ATTGGTAGAGTATCGGTCTCCAAAACCGAGGGTTGGGGGTTCGAGACCCTCCTGGCCTGCCATATAAAAGGAAGAGGTGGAAGTGAATATAAATATTAGACTGTCTTTATCATTTTTACTTTTTGCCGCTGGGTTGATCGGATTCTATTTCCTATCAGCGCAACCAACCGTAGTAAGAATATTAGTTTTTTTAAGTGGAACAGGTTTTGCTGTTGGAGTTTTTTGGACAACACCGCAAGGACAGCAAATCATTGGCTTTTTAAATAGCGCAATCACAGAGGCTAAAAAAGTAGTATGGCCAACGAGAAAAGAAACTTTTCAAATGACGTTAATTGTTTTTATTTTAGTTGTAATAATGGCAATTTTTCTCGCATTTGTTGATATTGGATTTTCGTACATTATAAATTTGTTATTGGGACGGGGTAATTAATGTCAAAAAAATGGTACGCAGTTCAAGCTTTTTCAGGATATGAAAAAATTGTTCATAAATCACTACTAGAAAGAATAAATCAGTCGTCTATAAGTGACTTATTTGGAGACATTTTAGTGCCAGTTGAAGAAGTGATTGAAATGAAATCGGGGCAGAAGACTCTCTCTGAGAGAAGACTTTATCCTGGCTACGTATTGGTTCAAATGGATATGAATGATGACAGTTGGCATTTGGTTAGAAGCACTCCAAAAGTAACTGCCTTTATTGGCGGATCTGGACAAAAACCAACACCAATTAAGGATAAAGAAGTAGAAATTATTCTACAGCGTATGGATGACAGCAAAGTCAATCCAACACAAAAAATGACATTTGAGGTGGGTGAGTCGGTAAGGGTAATTGATGGCCCATTCAAAGATTTCGCAGGTACGGTTGAGGAAATCAACTATGAAAAAAGTAAGCTTCGTGTTTCTGTAGTAATTTTTGGTCGAGCCACACCTGTCGAATTAGAGTTCGGCCAAATAGAAAAAGAAGTTTAAAAACGTTTGGGAGCTTTTAATTTGTATTAAAAGCGTTTGGACCAAAATTTAGGAGAAAGAAGAAATGGCAAAGAAAATTGATGGCTACATTAAGCTTCAAGTTCCAGCAGGAAAAGCAAATCCAAGTCCACCAATAGGCCCGGCTTTAGGTCAGCGCGGATTGAATATTATGGATTTTTGTAAAGCATTCAACGCGGCAACTCAAAGCTTAGAACCTGGACTACCAATTCCATGTGTGATAACGGCTTATTCTGATAAGAGCTTTACTTTTATTATGAAAACTCCACCTGCATCAATATTATTGAAGAAGGCGGCGAAGTTAACAAAAGGCTCTCCCGTTCCTCATACGACAAAGGTAGGCAAAATTACTCGTGCGCAAGCCGAGGAGATTGCAAAAACAAAGATGCCAGACTTAACAGCTGCAGATATGGATGCAGCAGTTAGAACAATTGCTGGAAGTGCAAGAAGTATGGGTATTGAAGTGGAGGGCGTATAAAATGGCTGCAAGCAAAAGAATGAAAGCGTTATCTTCACAAGTAGACAGAGACAAACTCTATCCAGCTGTTGAAGGCTTAAACCTAGTTAAAGAAACATCAAAAGCAAAATTCGATGAATCCATTGATGCAGCTATTAACCTTGGGATTGATGCTAAAAAATCAGATCAATTAATTAGGGGCGCATTAGTGCTTCCAAGTGGGACAGGTAAGACAACTCGGGTTGCAGTATTTGCTCAGGGTGATGCAGCTGAAGCCGCGAAAAAAGCAGGGGCTGACATTGTTGGTTTTGAGGATTTAGCTGAGCAAATTAAAAAAGGCATCATGGATTTTGACGTTGTTATTGCAACGCCTGATGCTATGAAAATTGTTGGAACATTGGGACAGGTTTTAGGCCCTAGAGGTTTAATGCCTAATCCAAAGGTCGGAACTGTGACACCAGATACAGCTAAGGCAGTAGCAAATGCTAAAGCCGGACAAGTCCAATACAGAACAGATAAAGCTGGGATTATCCATTGCACGATTGGCCGCGCTTCATTCACGGTAGATCAATTGAAGGCTAATCTTGCAGCGCTAATGGATGCAATTAATAAAGCGAAGCCTACAGGAATGAAAGGCATTTATATGAAGAAATTGTCTATATCAAGCTCTATGGGCGTTGGTATTCGAATTGATCAGGCAAGTATAGTTTAGTTAGTTTTTTGATTTTTTGTGAGTATTGACAAAATACTCACAAATTAAGAGCTTTGGGTTCATTGATGTTTTTTAAATCAATGAAGTTGTCAAAGACCGTAGGTACGTGAGTTTAATTTAGAAGTTTAAGCCTACGCAGATGGCGGGTCCCTAAAGGATAATATCCTGATAGAGGTCGCCGTTTTTATGTCGGTATTAGTTTACTAATACTTTTATTTAACGGAAGGAGAAGACCTTGAGTCTGAATCTTGAAGAAAAAAAGGCAGTAGTTGCTGAAGTTAGCAAGCAAATTGAAAATGCTCAATCATTGATACTCGCTGAGTATCGTGGTGTAGGTGTTGGAGAAATGACAAGCCTAAGAGCTGAAGCCAGAAAAGCTGGCGTGTATCTTAAAGTGCTCAAGAACAGTTTAGTAAAAAGAGCGATTGAGAACACACCATTCTCTTCTTTATCGGAAGATATGGTTGGGCCTTTAGTCTTTGGTATTTCAGAAGACCCTGTAGCAGCGGCAAAAGTATTAAATGATTTTGCTAAAAAAAATGATTTGTTTGTTATTAAATCAGGAGCAATGCCCAATGCAAGGATGGATGCTAGTGCAGTTAAAGCGCTTGCCTCCTTACCAAGTCGCGATGAATTACTTGCGAAATTATTGGGAACAATGCAGGCCCCTATTGCAAAATTTGTTCGCACTCTTAATGAGGTGCCGACAAAATTTGTTAGAGGACTTGCTGCGGTTCGTGATCAAAAGCCCGCATAAATTTAAAACGATTAGGTTAACTTAAACTATTAGGAGCAATTATTATGGCTATCTCAAAAACAGATATCTTAGAAGCAATCAGTTCAATGACAGTCCTAGACTTATCTGAACTAATCAAGGAAATGGAAGAAAAATTTGGTGTTTCTGCAGCAGCAGCAGTAGCAGCAGCCGCACCTGCGGCCGCAGGCGCAGCAGCAGCAGAGGAACAAACTGAATTTGACCTTCATTTAACTGGTATTGGTGACAACAAAGTCAATGTTATTAAAGCAGTAAGAGAAATCACAGGTCTTGGCCTTAAAGAAGCTAAAGATATTGTAGACGCTGCACCAAAAGTTGTTAAGGAAGCATTAGCAAAAGCTGCTGCTGACGAAGCAATGAAAAAATTAATTGAAGCTGGCGCAACTGCAGAGCTGAAGTAGCATTAATTAAAGTGAAAGGCTGGCTTCATATGAGGTCAGCCTTCATTTATTTGTAAATCAAAATTTTTATAAATAAATACTTAAGAGAAAAGTATTTTTTTATATGAATTTGTTAACTCCGGAGATGCTATGAGCTATTCCTTTACTGAAAAAAAACGCATTAGAAAAAGTTTTGCTAAAAGAGAGACGGTTTTAGAAATTCCATATCTTTTAGCAATGCAGCTTGAATCTTATAAAGCTTTTCTTCAAAGAGATGTTAAGCAAGATGAAAGAAAAGACGAAGGTTTACAATCAAGCTTTAATACACTTTTTCCAATTTCAAGTCACTCAGGTAATGCAAAGCTTGACTATGTAAGTTATCAACTTGGTGATGAAGTTTTTGACGTAAAGGAATGTCAGCAACGTGGCCTTACATATGGCGTTCCATTAAGAGTTAAAGTTCGTTTAACAATAATGGACAAAGAGGCGTCTCAGCCAACCGTTAAAGAAGTGAAAGAACAAGAAGTCTATATGGGTGAGATTCCATTGATGACACAAAATGGTTCATTTGTTATTAATGGTACCGAGAGAGTTATTGTTTCTCAATTACATAGAAGCCCAGGTGTCTTTTTTGAGCATGATCGAGGCAAGACTCATTCCTCAGGAAAATTGTTATTTTCTGCTCGTATTATTCCTTATCGTGGCTCATGGTTAGACTTTGAGTTTGACCCCAAAGATTATTTATATTTTAGAATAGATCGACGAAGAAAAATGCCTGTCTCAACCTTACTTAAGGCACTTGGTTTGTCTTCTGAGGAAATATTATCAACTTTTTATGATTTCGACACTTTTGAAATTAAGTCAAATCAATTTGCTTTCAATATTGTTGCTGAGAGATTAAGGGGTGAAATAGCTAAATTTGATATTAGTGACAAAAAAGGCAATTTAATTATTTCAAAAGATAAAAGAATTACCGTTAAACATATTAGAGAAATTGAGAATGCCAGCATTAAATCAGTTGCAGTAAACCCTGAATTTTTGTTAGGTAGAAAAATTGCAAAAGCCATCATTGATACTGATACGGGCGAGGTTATCATTGATACAAATACTGAGATTACTGAAGAAGTTATAGAAAAACTGATTGAGGCAAAAGTTAAGTCTTTCAATACTCTTTATTCAAATGATCTAGATCATGGTGATTATATTTCTCAGACACTTGCGTCAGATGAAGTGCCGGATCAATACAGTGCAAGAGTAGCAATTTATCGAATGATGAGGCCGGGCGAGCCACCAACAGAGGACTCTGTACAGTCACTTTTTGAAGGATTATTCTTCAATCCTGATCGTTATGATCTTTCAAATGTCGGGCGAATGAAGTTCAATCGTCGTGCATACCCAGGTACATATAGCCAGTATGCGGATTGGTTAAAGCGTTTTCTTTCAAAAGTAGGACCAAAAACTGAAGCAGGCGAATTTATTTTATGTAATGAAGATATTTTGGCTGTAATCGGACTCTTAATTGAGCTTAGAAATGGACGTGGTGAAATTGATGATATTGATCATCTTGGTAATCGAAGAATTCGCTCTGTGGGCGAACTTGTTGAGAATCAATTCAGAACAGGTTTAGTTAGAGTTGAGCGCGCCGTTAAGGAAAGACTCGGTCAAGCTGAAGCAGATAACTTAATGCCTCATGATCTTATTAACTCAAAACCAATTTCAAGTGCTATTAGAGAGTTTTTTGGCTCATCACAACTTTCACAATTTATGGACCAAACCAACCCCTTATCTGAAATTACTCACAAGAGAAGAGTTTCAGCTTTAGGCCCAGGTGGCTTAACACGTGAGAGAGCTGGTTTTGAGGTGCGAGATGTACACTCCACTCATTATGGCAGAGTGTGCCCTATTGAAACTCCAGAAGGACCAAATATTGGACTTATTAATTCACTGGCCTTGTATGCAAGAACAAATCAATACGGATTTCTAGAAACACCTTATAGAAAAGTAGAGGGCGGTAAAGTCACTGCAAAAATAGATTATTTGTCGGCAATTGAAGAAAGTGACTTCACGATTGCTCAGGCTAACTCTGAACTTGGAACAAATGGTAAATTTAAAGAAGAATTAGTTTCTTCAAGGTATAAAAATGAATTTACTATGGCCAGCAGCGAAAATGTAGATTTCATGGACGTTGCACCCGGACAAATTGTATCGGTTGCTGCTTCATTAATTCCTTTCCTAGAGCATGACGATGCTAACAGGGCATTGATGGGTGCTAATATGCAACGCCAAGCAGTACCTTGCTTGCGAGCAGAGAAAGCATTAGTTGGGACAGGTATAGAAAGAACAGTTGCTATGGATTCTGGCACTACGGTGCAGGCCAAAAGAGGCGGAGTTGTTGATTATGTTGACTCTAAAAGAATTGTAGTAAAGGTAAATGATAAAGAGACCGCACAAAATGAAGTGGGTGTTGATATCTACAACCTTACAAAATATACAAGATCCAACCAGAACACTAATATCAATCAGAAGCCATTAGTTAAAATTGGCGATAAAATTGAACGTGGGGATGTTATTGCTGATGGAGCTTCAACGGACGTTGGTGAGCTAGCACTTGGCCAGAATATGTTGGTTGGATTTATGCCTTGGAATGGATATAACTTTGAAGATTCAATCTTAATTTCAGAGAGAGTGGTAGCCGAAGACAGATACACGTCAATTCACATTGAAGAGTTAACTGTTGTGGCGAGAGACACAAAGTTAGGGCCAGAGGAAATCACTCAAGATATTTCAAATCTTTCCGAAAGAATGATTGGTAGATTAGATGAGTCTGGAATTATATTTATTGGGGCAGAAGTCGAGGCTGGCGATGTCTTAGTTGGAAA
>JABMNG010000163.1 GCA_013205275.1 Methylophilales bacterium
ATGCAGGGCCCGAGCAAGCCTTTTGTCGGTCCTGACAATGCCGACGTAGTTCCACATAAAGCGCCGCAATTCATTCCAGGTATGAGTAATTAAGACCTCCTCGTCTGCGTCCGTCACTCTACTTTCATCCCAGGGTGGCAGACTCGATGGGTCTCGATCTGCTTCTAGAAGGATGGCCTTGACGGCTGCATCAGAGAACACCAAACATTCCAGGAGTGAATTGCTGGCCAATCGGTTGGCCCCATGCAACCCTGTGTAAGCTGCCTCACCAACAACGTAAAGTTGGCCAATATCGGTCTGCGCGCTAAGGTCGGTCATTACCCCCCCGCAAGTATAATGGGCGGCGGGCACGACTGGAATCGGCGACTGGGTGATATCAATATTTAAATCCAGACAGCGCTGGTAGATTGTAGGGAAATGCTCTTGAATGAACGTCTTAGATTTGTGGCTTATGTCAAGGTAGACGCAATCCAAGCCCCTTTTTTTCATCTCAAAGTCAATGGCTCGCGCCACAATATCTCTTGGGGCCAATTCTTTTCTGGTGTCGTACAGGTGCATAAATGGTTCGCCATCGGGTAATCTTAAAATGCCGCCTTCACCCCTTAGCACCTCTGAAATTAAGAATGATTTGGCGTGCGGATGAAATAAACATGTCGGATGAAACTGAACAAACTCCATGTTAGCGACTCGGCAGCCTGCTCGCCAAGCCATAGCGATTCCATCGCCGGTGCTCACATCCGGGTTTGTAGTGTAAAGGTAGACCTTGCTTGCGCCGCCCGTCGCCAAAACTGTTGCCCCAGCAGAAAAAGTTACAATATTTCCCGTTTTATTTTCTAGGACATAGGCCCCCAAACAGCTATTGGTGTCAGCATTCTTCGGTTGTATTTTTTTTGATGTAATAAGGTCTACCGCGATGTGATCTTCAAAAGTAGTGATATTGGGATGTTGTTTAATACGTTCAATTAAGACATTCTGAACCGCTCTGCCTGTGGCGTCTGCAACATGAGCCACACGACGGAAGGAGTGCCCGCCTTCCTTCGTCAAATGCAAACCGTTGTTTGTGTTATTTTTAGTAAAATCAACTCCAATGTCGGTGAGCCACTTGAGGGATTCTTGGCTTCGTTCAGTGACATAGGAAGCCACGACTTCGTCACAAAGACCTGCCCCCGCAGATAATGTGTCTTGAATGTGGGCCTCCACCGAGTCTTCTTCTGAGCTTGCACTTGCAATGCCCCCTTGAGCCCACTGACTAGAGCTGATGGTCAACTCTCTTTTGCTGATGATAGCAATTTTCTTGCTGTCGGCTAATTTAAGTGCGGTGCTGAGACCTGCGAGGCCACTGCCAATAATGAGTACATCAAAATTTAACATCTTATGTATAGTTTATTTTAGGAACTTTATGGTTATAAAATAGGTCCTCTTATTGTATAGAATATGAACGAAACCGACAAAATTATAAATTTTTAAAGGGCCTCCATGCATCTATTAAAAGTCGTGCAAAAACCAAGCGCCATGTACAATATCGAAATGATGGAGACAAAGCCCGTATCGCCAATTGAAAAAAAAGTTAATCCCGAGCGCGCGATCGATCAGGCGCTTGTTGAGAAAGCTCAACAAGGCGACAAGCAAGCTTTTGGTATCCTGGTTGAGAAATACCATAAAAAACTCTTTCGCCTTTTAAGTCGGATGGTAAGAGATCAATCTGAAATAGAAGACATTGTTCAAGATTCCTTCATTAAAGCCTACAGAGCAATCAATAATTTCCGGGGAGACAGCGCCTTTTATACGTGGCTCTATCGCATTGGAATTAATACGGCAAAAAATCACTTGGTCAGCCTAGGTAAGCGACCTAAAGCGATGGATGAAGTAGAGATAGAAGATATTGAGAATTTTGAGGGGGGCTATGAGATGAGAAATCTTGACACCCCAGAAAGCCTCCTGATGAACCAAGAGATTGTGGCAGCAGTCAGTGAGACTATTGACACCCTGCCGGAAGAACTTAAAGAAGCGATTTCTCTCCGTGAGATGGACGGATTAAGTTACGAAGAAATTGCAGAAATCATGCAATGCCCAATCGGTACCGTTAGATCCAGAATCTTCAGGGCGCGAGAGGCCATTGCGGAAAAATTAAAACCACTCATTGAAGTCAGCAATAAGCGCTGGTAATTTAAGGGCATATAAAAATATGAAAGAAAAAAACTCTTCATTGTTTGACAATGAAATAAAAAAAGAAGATATCGACACCTTAATATCTGCCAAGATTAAAAATCCGGGCATGCGAAGCCAGTGGTTTTATTATCAAACCATTCGGGATGTTATGCGCGGTGACTACATTGGCTCACCGGGTCTTTCTAAAAAAATTATGCAGGCGATTGATCAAGAACCAACTCAAATCGGTAGATACAGCCAGACAAAAGAACTTGCTATCGAGGTTAATTCTTATTATTGGCAATTTGCTTTGGCGTTCACGGTCCTCTTCGCAATAGGCTTAGCGGCGGTTAATTTTCCCCAGGGAAAAACAGAGGCCCCCGTTCAGCTAGTCTATGAAGATATGCCCACTGAGATTATAAATGCTCATTACGCCAATACCTCGTCGACCGCTAATTACTTTGTTCAAACAAGCCTGTTAGTTAAGTAACTATGAAGTGCTTGGGCCTGCTTTTATTTTTACTTTGCCTAGCCACTCCCTTTGCCTATGCTGACCAAGCAGGGTGGTCGGTGATTGAGGATGCCTATAAAGCCTCACAAAATAAAAATTATAAAGGCATCTATATTTCTCAACACGGACAAGAATTAAAGTCTGTCGAGATTACTCACGCACTTCATGGTAACGAACAATTTACCCGGATTAATCTTTTAGACGGCAATGCCGACGAAATATTCTCACAAGGTGACACTGTGGTGATTTACCATAAGCGCGATAATACTATTGTCGTCCAAAAAAGAGAGCAACAGCACTTATTTCCGGCAATTTTCCCGAAAGATATTAATTCAATAAAGAAATATTACCTGCTCAGCTTTGGAAAGCCCGACCGAGTGGCAGGACGAATAACGCAAAATATTGTTTTGACACCTAAA
Source organism: Methylophilales bacterium (assembly GCA_013205275.1). Classification (GTDB taxonomy): domain Bacteria; phylum Pseudomonadota; class Gammaproteobacteria; order Burkholderiales; family Methylophilaceae; genus BACL14. The sequence continues at coordinate 3,079 of JABMNG010000163.1, forward strand.
GATGACCTTCGGTACTCCTATCATTTCTGGCTGGATCAGCAAACATCTCTCCCAATGAAGATGATCGTCCAAAATCTGAAGAAAGAGGTCTTGGAGCAATCCGCTTTTAATAAAATTCAATTTGTCTCATCCATGGGCCTTGATTGGTTTAAGCCAGCTGTTGACCTCTCCAAGGAATACCTTATGGACGAAGGGTTCAGCAAGGAAATAAATTTGAATCGCTTTTGGAGGGCCAGTAACATCCCCCCAGGATTCAAGGAAGTTAATTTTATAGCGTCTAAAATGCCTGGCATCAATATGATGAGTTACCATACAGTCTACTCAGATGGGCTCTCATACATCTCCTTATTTTTGCAGCCGGTTCGCAAGGGTCAAAAACCAAAAACAGGTGACCTCAATTTCGATGCAACCAATGTTGCTGCTCGGTATTATAATGGCTACCAAATTATGGCGGTTGGAGCCGTGCCTCTCAAGGCAGTAAGAAATTTAATCGATTCGGTAGACTTTTAATTTATGATAAAAGAAGAGGCCTTAGTAACTGGACTAAATGGCAGGATGGCAAGCATCGAGATTGTCCGTTCAAAGCCGTGTGGCCTATGCGGCAAGACACAAGGGTGTGGTAACAGCATATGGGGAAAGATATTCTCGCACCGACGAAGCCCATTAGAGCTTCCCAACACCATTGGTGCGATTGAGGGGGATAGGGTTTACCTTGAAATGGAGGAAAGTTATTTGCTGAAAACTTCAATGTTGCTTTATGGTGCGCCTCTCTTATTTATTTTCTTTGGCATGGGGTTCACAGAGTATTTCATGCATTTAGCCGGAGACTTTTATGTCTTGATAGGAGGGGTGGTAGGTTTTCTTTTGGGCCTGGCACTAATTAAAGTTGCTGCATCAAAAAATCATAATCGCCTTTATAATGAGGCCCGTATGATTAAAATTACACAAAACTAGGAAAACATAAATCATGATGTATTTTTTAAGAGCGGCTCTTGTTTTTATAGTGGTCGGCTTTAAGCCATTATTTGCCATTGATCTCCCTGACTTCACAGTCCTCGCCGAAGAACAGGGAAGTAAAGTTGTTAACATTAGCGCCTCAAGAGAGGTTGCCTCTAATCAAGCGACAGGACCTTCCATTCAGGATGAGAGAATGGAGGAATTCTTTAAGCGCTTTGGGATACCAGGTTTTCCAGGAATGCCACCAGGAGGGCGAGAAAATCAGCCCCCAGAAAAACAAAGTGCCACAGGGTCTGGGTTTATTATTGAAAGCGATGGCTATGTCATCACTAATGCACACGTAGTTGCTGAGGCTGATTCGGTCGTTGTTAAGCTAGCCGACAAGCGAGAGTTCAATGCAGAAATTTTAGGCATTGATAGAAGAACTGATGTGGCTCTGCTTAAAATTAAAGCCACTGGTTTGCCGACTGTGAAATTTGGTAATCCAGAAAAAGTTAAGGTGGGTGAGTGGGTCGCTGCTATTGGATCTCCTTTTGGCCTTGAGAACACAATGACTGTCGGCGTGGTAAGCGCAAAAGGTCGTGCATTGCCCCAAGAAAACTTTGTCCCATTTATTCAAACAGACGTTGCGATTAATCCTGGCAACTCAGGAGGCCCATTATTTAATACGCAGGGTGAAGTGATTGGGATTAACTCTCAAATTTATAGCCGAACGGGGGGTTACATGGGCCTTTCTTTTGCGATACCGATTGATGTAGCCATTAATGTAGCAGAGCAATTAAAGGCTAATGGTAAAGTTATTCGGGGTTGGCTGGGCATTGCCATTCAAGAGATTACCAAAGAGCTGTCTGAGTCTTTTGGCATGACTGACACCAAGGGTGCACTCATCGCTAACGTTGAGAAAGGATCTCCTGCAGAAAAAGGCGGATTATTACCGGGCGACATTATCTTGAAGTTTAATAAGAATGAGATCATCGCTTCATCCGACCTCCCTAAGTATGTTGGCACCACTAAGCCGTTAACCCAAGTGCCTGTTGAATTACTCAGAAAGGGCAAGAAAACAGCGCTGACTCTTGCGGTAGGGGAGATGCCAACAGAAGATGGCGTTGCGCAGTCAAATAAACCCAATCCAAAGCAAGTTAACCGAATTGGACTTGCACTGAAAGAAATCGGCCCAGACGATACAGAAAAAGCCAATGGCAGAAATGGATTGTTAGTGCTGTCAGCGCAAGGCTCTGCAGTGACTGCTGGTATTAGGCCGGGTGATGTTATTTTAGCGCTAAATAATTCAGCCGTTAAAACTATTGCACTGTTTAATCAGGAATTAAAAAAGATTCCAAAAGGGAAAACTATTGCGCTTCTGATATACAGAAATGGTGACACCCTTTATGTCCCAATCCGGATAGCAGATTAAATTATTTTTCAGGTTTTAAGTCATTCAGGTAAAATCACTTTTTTGTAAAGGCGCCTATGGCGCCTTTACCCTTTTCTATTATTGACTTTAAGATGCCAAATTCACATGAATCAGATTAGAAATTTTTCAATTATTGCCCACATTGACCATGGTAAATCTACCTTGGCTGATCGTATTATTCAGTTTTGTGGTGGGTTGGCAGATCGTGAAATGGAAGAACAGGTATTAGATTCTATGGATCTTGAGCGTGAACGTGGAATTACGATCAAGGCGCAAACCGTTACCCTTCATTACCAGTCGCTTAACAATGATGAATATATTTTCAATCTAATTGACACCCCAGGCCATGTTGATTTTACTTACGAGGTTAGTCGTTCCTTGTCCGCGTGCGAAGGCGGCATTCTAGTGGTTGATGCCTCGCAAGGGGTAGAGGCGCAAACGGTTGCGAATTGTTATACGGCTTTAGACCTCAATGTCGAAGTATTCCCTGTGTTAAATAAGATTGATTTAGCCTCTGCAGAACCTGATCGTGTTAGAAAAGAAATTGAGGATGTGATTGGAATTGATGCGACGGACGCCATTTTATGTTCTGCTAAAACGGGTATTGGCATACGGGAAATTTTAGAGGAGGTTGTCAAGAAAATCCCAGCACCTAAAGGTGAGCTTAATAAGCCACTAAAAGCCTTAATCATTGATGCCTGGTTCGATAATTATGTCGGCGTCGTCATGTTGGTGCGTGTAGTTGACGGACAGCTTAAGCCGAAAGATAAAATACACTTGATGGCGACCAAAGATGAACACCTTTGTGAGCAAGTCGGCGTTTTCACTCCAAAATCACTGATTCGTGAATCCTTGAGCGCAGGGGAGGTAGGTTTTGTGGTGGCCGGTATTAAGGAATTAGCGAGCGCAAAAGTGGGTGACACTGTGACCCTGGCGAAGGACAAAGCAACCGAGCCCCTTCCGGGTTTTAAGGAAATAAAACCGCAGGTATTTGCAGGCCTTTACCCAATCGAATCAAATCAATTTGATGGGTTAAGAACGGCATTAGAAAAATTGCAATTGAATGACTCCTCGTTATCATTTGAGCCGGAAAACTCTACCGCATTGGGCTATGGTTTTCGTTGCGGCTTTTTAGGGTTGCTGCACATGGATATTGTGCAAGAACGACTCGAACGTGAATACGAGATGGAGCTCATCACGACGGCACCGACGGTGGTTTATGAGCTGCTATTAAGAAATGGCAAGACGGAGATGATTGAGAACCCTTCGCGGCTGCCAGATTTATCGATGATAGAGGAAATAAGAGAGCCTGTGATAAACCTTAATGTCCTTATGCCACATGAGTACGTGGGGTCTGTTATGACCTTGGTCAATGGAAAGCGAGGCATTCAAAAAAACATGCAGTACATGGGTCGCCAGGTGATGATTAGCTATGAAATTCCTCTGAATGAGGTCGTGCTGGATTTCTTTGACAGACTGAAGTCGGTGTCACGAGGCTACGCCTCCATGGACTACGAGTTCTTAGAATTTAGGTCGGGCGATCTGGTCAAGCTCGATATTATGGTTAACGGTGAGCGCGTCGACGCCCTGTCATTAATTGTTCATCGATCCAATAGCTTGTTCCGTGGGCGAGAGCTGGTCACAAAAATGCGTCAATTGATTCCACGACAAATGTTTGATGTCGCTATTCAGTCTGCGATTGGTGCTAATATCATTGCAAGAGAAACCGTCAAGGCCTTGCGAAAAAATGTAATTGCCAAATGCTATGGGGGTGACGTGAGTCGAAAAAGAAAATTGCTGGACAAACAAAAAGAGGGCAAGAAAAGAATGAAACAAGTGGGTAATGTGGAAATACCTCAAGAAGCATTCCTCGCAATTTTACAGGTAGCCGATAAATGATCTTTGCAGCAACATTAATGGGAGTCACTTTCTTAACCGGACTTATTTGCCTTTTAGATTTAACCATCCTAAAACCTAGGCGCGGCTTAGGCACAAAAGAAGGGAAGATTGTTGAGTACGCCAAAAGCTTTTTCCCCGTATTGCTGGCCGTTTTCATCATCCGCTCCTTTGTCATCGAACCCTTCAAAATTCCTTCCGGCTCCATGATGCCCACCCTAATCTCTGGGGACTTTATTGCGGTGAATAAGTTTAGTTATGGCCTGCGTTTACCCGTTTTTAACAAAACCTTAATCAAGATAGGTGAACCGAAACGAGGCGACGTGATTGTATTTCATTACCCTAAGGACCCTAACATCGACTACATTAAGAGGTTGATCGGTTTGCCGGGCGATGAAATTCGTTACGACAATAAACAATTATTTATTAATGGAGAGGCCATCACTCAAGAGTTCAAGAGCGATTATATTTACCCACTAAGTGCCGACCAGCTGATGCAAGCAAAAGAATACAAGGAATTTCTCATGGGGGCAGAACATACAATGCTAATTCATGACATTCCTGACAGGAATTACGAATTTAAGGTGCCTTTGGGCCACTATCTTGCGATGGGAGATAATCGTGATAATTCGTCCGATGGACGTGTTTGGGGATTTGTGCCAGATGAGTATTTGGTTGGCAAGGCATTTGTTATTTGGTTAAACTTTGGTGTGCCAAGTCGTATTGGAGAATGGATCAAATAATAAAAATGAATGCATCACAACTTCAAACATTCCAAACCCAGCTCAGCTATCAATTTAAAGACAGCACCTTATTGGAGTTGGCATTAACTCACCGAAGCTATAAAGGCAAGAATAACGAACGATTAGAGTTTCTGGGGGACAGCATCTTAAACTTTGTAGCCGCAGAATTGTTATTTCAAAAATTTCCTGAGTCAGTCGAGGGGGATTTAAGCAGATTACGATCTGAGCTGGTTAAGGCTTCAACATTAAGTGAGATCGGCATGGCTCTCAATGTGGGAGACTTTCTAAAGTTAGGTGAGGGTGAGTTAAAGAGCGCGGGCTGGCGAAGGCCTTCAATTTTAGCTGACACGGTTGAGGCACTCATAGGCGCCATTTTTATGGATGGCGGAATGGAGGCGGCGCAGAGCTTGATCCAGAAATGGCTGCACGATCGAGTTGAGAAGATTGACCCTAAAAAAATACTAAAAGATGCCAAGTCCGTTCTTCAGGAATACCTACAAAGCCGAAAATTTGCATTACCCGAGTACGAGGTGACTTCCGTCAAAGGTGAAGCTCACGAGCAGCATTTCACTATTAAGTGTTTGATCCCCGCTTTAAGTATCGAGGCAGAGGGGGATGGAGCCAGCAGAAAAATTGCTGAGCAGACAGCAGCAAAAAATGCGTTAATTTCCCTGGGAAAAGAAAACGAATTATGAATGAAACTATAAAAGAAAAGCGCTGCGGGACAATTGCCATCGTCGGACAGCCGAACGTTGGTAAGTCGACACTGTTAAATTATTTTGTTGGGACCAAGCTCAGCATCACCTCAAAGAAAGCGCAAACGACACGCTATCAACTCTTGGGCATTCATTCGACCGAAGACACCCAATTTATTTTTGTTGACACTCCTGGGTACCAATTGAAGTACCTTAATACGATGAATCTCGGTTTAAATAAAACGGTGCTGCAAGCGCTTCGTGACGTTGATCTTGTCTTATTTTTGATTGAGCCAGGCCCGATGAATCAGGTCGATGAAAAAATATTAAGTATGATCCCAGAAGACACCCCTGTTGTTCTGGCAATCAATAAGGTTGACTTACTGAAAGATAAATCAAGATTGCTAGGGCTAATTAAGACTTTTGATGCGCTTGGCAGATTTGAGGCGATTGTTCCTACCAGCGTGAAGAAAGAAAGTAACTTGGTGGAATTGATGCAGTCCTTAAAACCTTTCTTGCCAATTCAAGATTTTATTTATGAGACAGATGAAATCACAGACAAAAGCGAACGATTCTTAGCCGCCGAAATTATTCGCGAGAAGGTGTTCAGATTGACAGGGCAAGAGCTGCCTTATTCGGTTGCCATTGAGATTGAAAAATTTGAACAGGAAGGCAGTATGCGAAGAGTTTTTGCGGCCATTATTGTGGACCGTGATTCGCATAAGCCTATGATTATTGGTAAGAATGGAGACCGGCTTAAAGAAATATCCACCAGCGCAAGACTCGACATGGAGCGATTATTTGGCGGAAAAGTGTGGCTGGAAACCTGGGTTAAAGTTAAAAGGGGTTGGGCGGATGATCAGCGGGCACTTAAATCTTTAGGTCTATAGAGTTTCATGGCGCGCCAATCGACTAAGCAAGAAAATGAAATTGTCTATGTTTTGCATACCTATCCGTTCAAAGAAACCAGCCTCATTATCGAAATTTTTTCTAAAGTTCATGGACGAATTTCCTTAGTGGCAAAGGGGGCTCGTCGGCCCCGTTCTTTGGTTCGCGGCATGCTTCAGTCCTTCCAGTCTTTGCAAGCCACCTGGTCAGGCCAGGGAGAAATGAAGACACTTCATTCTATTGAGTGGTGCGATGAACTTATGCAGATTGAGGGAGACGCTTTAATTTGTGGCTTTTATATTAATGAGCTGCTAATGCGCTTGTTACCCAAAGAAGACCCGCATGAAGTTCTGTTCGACTTTTATCATCAGACGATGCAGCTCCTCTCTAAAAAAGATCGCCTGAGTGTGATATTGCGGCGTTTTGAGTTAAGATTGTTACAAGAGCTAGGCTATGAATTACCTTTGATTAAGGACGAGAATGGGGAGCCGGTAAGTCCTACGAAAACCTATTATTACGAAGCGGGTTACGGACCAACAGACCCCACTAAAACAAAAGAAGGTGTTCCGGTTCTTGGAAAAACCTTAATTGATATGGCGAAAGATGACTATCAGGATGTCAAAACAGAGCAACAGAGCAAGCAATTAATGCGCTACTTAATTGGGCACTACCTTGGGGATAAACCTTTAAACTCAAAACAACTTTTTTTACATTTAGAGGGCGAGTAGACCGAATGAAATTAGGCGTAAACATTGATCATATTGCTACCTTGCGCCAAGCTCGAGGCACTGCGTACCCAAGCGTCATCGAGGCGGCCGTAAAGGCAGAAAATTCCGGTGCGGATAGCATTACCCTGCAC
>JABMNG010000164.1 GCA_013205275.1 Methylophilales bacterium
AATTAATTTTCTGCAATCTAGCCATAGTAGATAGGTGCCTTGTGGACGAACCACGTTTATTCTTGGTAAATGAGTACTAATAAATGAAATTGCTTCATCACAAGTTTTTTGTAAGTAAGCCATTAATGATTTTAACCAGTCACCGCCTTCACGGTAGGCTACTTCAAACGCTATTAGACTAAATGGATTGGTTCCTGAGACTCCGAAACTACTCAGATGTGATTGAATCGCCTTGCGATAACCGTCATTGGGGACTATCAATGCAGAAAGCCCCAAACCTGGGATGTTAAAAGTTTTGCTGGGAGAAACGGCCGTAATAATTTTATGCTGCTCATATAGTAGCGATGGCGATTGATCCGCTTCCAATACTAGTCGACTTAGCGTCTGGTGTTTTGCGTCACGGTAAACTAAATCTGCATGAATTTCATCAGCCAAAATAATCAAATCATGCTTTTTTGCGATAGCCAATAAAGTGAGTAGTTCGCTTTTCTGCCAAACCCGACCTACTGGGTTATGAGGCGAGCAAAGCATAAGTAGCTTTGCATCTTTGGCACATGACTCTAGCTGTAAAAAATCCATTTGATAATTCAAATTGCCTAAACCGTCATCTTCTAAGATCAATGGATTCTCAATTAAACGTCGCTTTTGATTCTTTACCGCAGAGAAAAACGGAAAATACACCGGTGGCTGCACAATCACACCTGCATTTTCTGCAGTTAACGCAGCCAAAACCAGATTTAATGAGGGGACCACGCCAGGTGTAAGTACAATCCATTCTCGCTTTATTTGCCAGTGATGCTTTTCTAATAACCAATCGACTAGTGCTTGATAAAGGCTATTGGGTGCGATTGAGTAGCCAAAAATAGGATGGCTTGCTCTCTCTTGTAAGGCTTGTGTAACTGCCGTTGGGGTTGCGAAATCCATATCAGCCACCCACATTGGCATGACATTATTTGTACCAAATGTTTCAAGTTTGCCATCGTATTTGAGTGATTGGGTGCCCTCGCGTGAAATAATTTGATCAAAAGAGTGGATCAATGCGTGCGCTCCCAAAGTGTCACTTCGGACAGAGTATGTTGAAACTTATGACGTGTTTCACGAATCACAAAAGGAATTTCAACAGGGGCCTGCATAAGCTTAAAGTGCTTACCAAGTAATATTTTAAGTCCATCTAAAGTGGTTACATTTTCACCGTCTTGCTTGTAACCACCTATCCACTGGTCAAGGGGCGTATGTTCTTCTAGCCATGTATAAGGTGAGGTAATCATCAAAACGCCACCAACATTTAACCTATGGTGAATATTGCTTAGGAAATCACGTGGACTGTAAAGGCGATCAATTAAATTTGCAGCCATTATAAAGTCGTAACCTGTAAATTGCGGCTTAAGGTTGCAGGCGTCACCTTGCCAAAACTCAACTTTGTGCACCACATCGTTTAGTTTAAGCTCAGCTAAACTGCGTTCTTGATAGCTGACTAAATTCCCTTCATTTACCATGGTGTATCGAAGAATTCCTTGATGTGCCAGCTTAATTGCTAAACCGATAAACCGTGCTGAAAAATCGATGCCAGTGACATGGTCGAAATGCTTGGCTAGCTCAAAAGTAGCACGGCCGGTAGCGCAACCTAAATCCAATGCTGTTTTGGCTGGTTTTAATAGCAGGCTTTGTAGCGCGAAATCGCTCAGAGCTTTAGGAAAGTTAGGCACGCCATAGTATGTATCCCCGTAATGAAACTCGGCATACTCCGAGAGTTGTTTGTCGGTTTCATAATGCGATGTATTAGTTTGAATGGGGGTATCGGTCACAATATAGCGAAATCCTGCATGTTGAAAAAAATGTCGGCGAAATGCATAACGGGCACTTTTTAAAGCCTCGTTTCCAGTGGCAATCCATGAACCGCCTTTAATAATGTTATGACGACCATCATACGTTGGTGTAGTGAAATCGTCATATAAAGGATGCACTTTAAATCCATCAAATGGGAAAATAGCCGTTTCTGTCCATTGCCAGGCATTACCCACCACGTCATACAAATCTCCATGTGAAAATGTATTGACTGGGCAAGATGAAGAATAATGATCTAAAAACAGATTGGCATTCATGCTTCTCGCCACTTTTTCATCTGACAAGCCGGCATGTGCATATAGGCTATACCACTCGTGCTCAGTTGGCATGCGCACTTGCTTTCCCGTATTAGCAGATTGCCAATTGCAAAATGCTTTTGCTTCATGGTAGTTGACTTCGACTGGCCAACTCCATGGCATATCAATTTCTTCCGTCATTAATCTTAGCTTCCAAACATCACCTTTTTTTAGCCAGAAAGTTGGGTGTATTGCCTGAGCATAATGCCTCCAAACTATCCCTTCTTCTTGCCAATAAAGATCTTGTTTGTACCCTCCTGCTTCTACAAAGGCAAAAAACTCCGCATTAGAAGTTAAATATTTAGCGGCGTGGAATGCCGGGCATTGAGTTTCAAAATTACCATATTCGTTATCCCAGCCGAAATATTGAGGTGATTTACTTAATTTGATTAAGCTTTCTGGGATATCCACCAAGCTATTGACAGGAGCAATAGCATCAATGGCTTCACATGGAGCCCAAAAATCTAAAGATTGCACAAAGTGCAAAGCATGTTGCCTTATTAGCACTGAGCTGGTTTCTAAGTGAATATGCTCATGCTCAATACCCATTAAAATCGGCCACCATAGATTTTCCCAGTCAATGGGTAAGTTAAGTGGCAATGTCGTAATTAATTTGTCGACCACTTCGCGGACGCATGCACGGTAGGCTTTAACTTGGAGAGGTGTGGGCCAATTGTAATTTTGCGCACTTTCCTCGTCCCAGGCCATTTCATCTACGCCCACGGCAAACATAAACTCAAATTGAGGATTTACGCGCTCAGTAATTAAGCCCGCTAATATTAATTTGTTGATAAAAAAAGTATTGGTATGGCCGTAATAAAAAATCAACGGGTGCCTCAAACTAATAGGCTTGACGTAATAGGCTTCATCACTAACCAGGGTCTGAAACAAGCGCTCATATAAATCTGCAGTTTGATGAAAATAGTCACGGATTAACTCACGAACGGCGTTAGGGTCATTGCTGCTTAGTAGGGGGCTACGATTTAAAAATGTGTTCATTGAATAAATTACTTTGTTAATATTTGTTTTGACTCGAGCCTATAGATAATTTTCTTGCTAATAGGTCTGCTTCTCGAGGTGTCAATTTTAGATAAGATGACTGGCATGTCAATACCAATAATTAAGCGGCTTTCATTCTTAAATAAATTTTCAAGGTTATTCATGATAATTAATTAACTTGGCAGTAATTGAGTTTTTTAAAGCGCCATCGAGCAAAATATGAATAGAATATTTTACTAACAAGATAAACGATTGGCATTTTGATTATAAAACTTAAAAACCTCCAGCCTCTTAAGTTATTCCATATGAGACAAAATGCATCTATACCCTTAAAAAGCCTTTTTTTTTCATCAATAGCGTGAAGACTCAACAGAGAATCCTTAAGCGTAATTCCGTATTTACGAAGCAATTTGTTATTTGTATGAAGATTGCACCACATGAAAATACCCTTTGGCGCGATTGATCTATAGTAATTAATCTCTTTTGAGCAAAGACTACAATGTTGGTCGTAAAAAATTTTTATCATAATTTTCTTAATTTTTAAAAAAGAAAGGCTTCAAACAATTTGGGGGAAACTTTAAGCTAATCGAGCAATTATTTAATGCATATATATATCTAACATGACTAAAAAACTGAATAAGAATTCAATTTTTATAAAAATAAAAAACTATGCAGCCTATTAATGGCATTTAATTTTAACATCAAAATTTTTGGTACTATTTTGAATGGTCTGTTTGAAACAAATTTTCAGAATTTAGTAAAAAAATTAAGGGTCAATAATATTTCCATTAAAGTCAAAAATTTTTCCAGAATCTTCTGGTAATAGCCTATTAAATAATCTAACCATTAACTTAACGCTTTCATTAGGACTCATTACTGTATGTGCTACGTGCTTTACAAAAGGTGCAGATAAATTACTTTTTACAGTGCCCGGATGCACTCCGATTACGATATTTTTTTTATTTGACCTTATCATTTCTATTGATAACGTTTTAATCATCATATTTAAGGCTGCTTTAGAACTTCGATAGCTGTACCAGCCGCCAATTTTATTATCAGCGATGCTTCCTAGCCTTGCTGTTAAAAAAATAATTTTTATTGGGTGAGTTTTTTTTGTTTCCCGCAATATTTTTTTTATTAACAACATTGGACCAAAAACATTAATCTTAAATAATGTACTTAAACCATCATCCTTAAGATCTGCTAATGATTTCTCTGGCTTTATTTTATCGTCATAGAGCATTCCTGTTGCCACTATGATGACATCAATATTATCACCGCCTATGGCTCTTATAAGG
>JABMNG010000165.1 GCA_013205275.1 Methylophilales bacterium
AGGTCACGAAGATTCTTTAGTGTTTCCAGTAGCCTGTCATTATCTTTTTGATGAAGACCAATCGAGGGCTCGTCTAATACGTACATAACTCCGGTCAGGCCACTTCCAATCTGAGAGGCTAAACGTATTCGTTGTGCCTCACCGCCTGAGAGTGTATCGGCCGATCTTGATAGGGAGAGGTAGTCTAAGCCCACGTTAATTAAAAAATGGATTCTATTTTTAATTTCCTGGATAATTTTACTTGCAACCTGAGCCTTGGATCCGTTAAGCGTCAGGGCATTAAAAAATTCATGGGCCTTTCTAAGAGGAAATTCACATATTTGATGAAGATTGTGTTCGCCAACAAGAACGTTTCTTGCCTCAAGCCTTAGGCGCGTGCCATTGCAAGAGGGGCATGATTGCACACTCAAGTATTTGGCAAGCTCCTCTCTTACAGTATTAGAGTCGGTCTCTTCATAACGTCTTTTAAAGTTACTGATAATGCCTTCGAAGGGATGATCTTTTGTGAACACTGTTCCACGCTCACTAAAGTAACTAAATTTAATGGATTCTTTTTTGCTACCATGCAAAATGACTTCCTTGATATTTTCCGGTAAATTTTCAAAGGGCGCTTCCAGGTCAAACTTATAATGGTCGGCAAGACTTCTGAGCATTTGGAAATAGAACTGATTTCTCTTGTCCCAACCTTTAATCGCCCCCGATGAAAGAGACAGTTGAGGGAATGCGACCACCCGATTTGCGTCGAAGAAATTTTTATGGCCAAGACCGTCGCATTCCGGACATGCACCCATAGGGTTGTTGAAGGAGAAGAGTCGGGGCTCAAGTTCCGGAATAGCGTAATCACAATGAGGGCAAGAAAATTTTGCAGAAAAAAGTTGGGACTCCTGAGTGTCCATATTAAGTGCAATAATTTTTCCATTGGCAATTCCCAGACCCGACTCAACAGACTCAGTCAGTCGCTGTTTTATATCGGGATGAATTTTAATGCGGTCGATGACTACGTCCAGCTGATGTTTGATATTTTTTTCTAAGGGGGGCACGTCATCAATCTCATAAATAACCCCGTCCAGACGAATACGAATAAATCCTTGTGCCCGTAATTCATCGATTAAATCTAGATGACTGCCCTTTCTTTCATTAATTACTGGGGCAAGAATCATCAGTTTTGTCTCTGAGGGTTGCGCGAGAATTTGATCAACCATCTGTGAGACAGTCTGTGCTTCAAGTTTAATTTGATGTTCAGGGCAATGCGGATCTCCAGCCCTAGCAAAAAGCAATCTTAAATAATCATGAATTTCAGTGACCGTGCCCACTGTTGACCTAGGATTGTGAGACGTTGATTTTTGTTCAATTGAAATTGCAGGCGACAGCCCCTCAATAAGGTCAACGTCAGGTTTATTCATCCGGTCAAGAAACTGTCTGGCGTAAGCCGATAAAGACTCTACATAGCGACGCTGCCCCTCGGCATAAAGTGTGTCAAATGCAAGGGAGGATTTCCCAGACCCAGATAGGCCAGTGATCACAATTAATTTATTTCTGGGAAGGTCTAGAGAAATATTTTTTAAATTATGGGTGCGAGCCCCTCTAATTTTTATGTAGTCCATATAGTTCTTTCTTTTTTTAAGAGCAACCTGATAATATACGGAATATTCTCAAAATTAGAAACCCTAATAACCAAAATCTATGAGCAATACCACAAAAATGTCATCCTTTGAGATACGCACCAGCTTGTTTCTAGCTTCTGTTTATGGGCTTCGAATGCTAGGCATGTTCTTGATATTGCCAATATTTGCAATTTACGCTTCACAGCTGTCTGGAAGTCCTTCGCAACTTCAGATTGGTTTAGCTTTAGGGGTTTATGGATTAACCCAGGCAATTTTTCAAATTCCTTTTGGCATCAGCTCCGACATTATAGGTAGAAAAAAAGTTATCTATTTTGGGTTAACAATTTTTATCTTGGGCTCATTGATTGCAGGGGTCTCCACCCAAATTGAAGGGATTATCATCGGGAGAGCAATCCAGGGGGCGGGAGCGATATCAGCAGTTTTAACTGCATTATTAGCCGACTTGACCCGAGAAGAGCACCGCACGAAAGCCATGGCGATAATTGGAGCTTCAATTGGTTTTACATTTGCTCTGTCCTTAGTGATTTCACCCTGGCTGAATGAAGCCATTGGCGTCCCTGGTATTTTTTTCATGATGGCAGTGTTGAGTCTGATGGCTTTTTTGCTGGTTCGCTTTTGCATTCCTGAGCCGACCAGAGAAAGTAATAAGACTTCAATAACGCTTAAAGATTTTTATTCCATTTTAGGCAGGATTGATCTGGGTCGTTTAAATCTCGGTATTTTTGTTTTACATGCCACGCAAATTTCAATGTTTATGGCCGTTCCATTTTTCTTGATTAGCCAAGGTGATATTCCACTTCAAGACCATTGGAAAGTTTATTTGCCGGTTTTATTAGGGTCCTTTATTCTGATTATCCCTGTGATTATTTTTTCAGAGAGATTGAAGCAGGTAAAAAAAGCCTTTTTAATGTCAATTCTAACTTTGCTAACGGCACAAGTTTTATTTATATACTTTTCAAATGATTTGATGGGAATTATTATTTCACTATTGATTTATTTTGTAGGGTTTAATTTTTTAGAGGCCTCACTTCCGAGTCTGGTGAGCAAAATTGCACCCGCCAATAAAAAAGGTTTGGCATTAGGCGTGTATAATACCTCCCAGTCACTTGGAATATTCGTAGGCGGCTCTGTCGGAGGTTTGATTACTCAATTTTATGGTAACTCTGGGACCTTTTTATTTTGTGGTGTACTGATTTTTATTTGGTTTGTTTTATCATTAAGCATGAACATCCCAACGAAAAAATCATGAGATTAAGTTCGGCAATTAAAATATAATAAGTGATGTTTTCAAGCATTAAAAATTAGGAGAAAAAAATGCCTTCAGTAAATAAAGTAATTTTATTAGGAAACCTAGGACGCGATCCAGAGGTAAGATTTATGCCTAATGGTGAGGCGGTGTGTAATTTCAGTATTGCCACTACAGACTCCTGGAAAGATAAAGCGGGCGAAAAACAAGAAAGAACTGAATGGCACAATATTGTGATGTATCGGAAGTTAGCAGAGATTGCTGGCGAATACTTAAAAAAAGGACGCCCGGTATATATCGAAGGAAGGCTTCAAACGCGGAAATGGCAGACAAAAGAAGGGCAGGACCGATACAGCACAGAAATTATTGCAGATAATATGCAAATGCTGGGAGGCAAAGACAGCTCCCCTGCGTCAAATAATAATGATCAAGAATTCAATCAGACAACCCCACGGGCTGAGAAATCTGAATCTCCTCCAACGCCAGCTGCATCGAGCTTTGATGAGTTTGAAGACGACATCCCTTTTTAAAAAAACGATAGATCTTTAATAATGGCAATCTATGAATTTTTATGCAGCGAATGTGCTCATCAAGACGATTTAATTCGTAAAATGGATGATGCGTCGGTTACTATTTGCCCTAAATGCATGAAGGATACTTTTGTTAAGCAGGTCTCAGCCCCAAACTTTCAATTAAACGGATCTGGTTGGTACGCTACTGACTTTAAAAATAAGGCTTCAAGCAAACCAGCTGATAAACAAGACATCAAAAAAACAACTCCTACGGAAGCGATTAAAAATAATGATTAAAAGAAATTTTCTAACAGGCCTTTTAGTTTTAATTCCATTAATGTTGACGGTATGGGTTTTAGCGACATTAATTAACTTTTTAGATCAAACGATATTGCTGCTGCCTGAAACGCTAAGGCCGAGCTACTTGATAGGCACGCCAGTGATTGGCTTTGGCGTGTTCATGACCTTCTTTATTATTTTAATAACCGGATTTATTGCAAATAATTTCTTTGGCAAGAAGCTTATCTTGCTTTATGAAAACCTTCTCAACCGACTACCTTTTGTAAAGTCGATTTATGGTGGTATTAAGCAAGTGTCTGACACGCTGCTGTCCAGCTCGGGAAATGCTTTCACCAAAGCAGTATTAATTGAGTTTCCAATGACAGGAACCTACAGCTTTGCTTTCATTACCGGGGAGCCTGATGAAGAAATTAATAAAAAATTAAATGGTAAATTCGTTAACGTTTATGTGCCTACCACTCCGAATCCTACTTCTGGCTATACATTGATTGTTCCAAAAAATAAAGTCATCGAGTTAGACATTAGTGTTGATCAGGTGCTGAAATATGTCATTTCAATGGGTGTAGTTCCAGTCGGCAAAAAATTAAAAAAAATTTCTAAGTAAAGAGAGTTAAATGAGAACGCATTATTGTGGTGAATTAAAAAAAGAACATGTTGGCCAGGAGGTGACCCTATGTGGATGGGCTCATCGTAGAAGAGATCATGGCGGCGTTATTTTTATTGATTTAAGAGATCGAAAGGGCCTAGCTCAGATCGTCTTTGATCCTGACACAGCCGAGGCATTCAAGACTGCCGAATCCATTCGAAATGAATTTGTGTTAAAGGTCACTTGCAAGGTTAGGCTTAGAC
>JABMNG010000166.1 GCA_013205275.1 Methylophilales bacterium
CGCCAGACTAGAAGCAGTACTCCCCTGGCTGATGAGCAATATATCATTACTATTGGCCATTTCAAGAAGCGCGCCGACCTCGGCACTGGATTGCGGACCGATGATAAATTTGGCCTGTAGCGTATTGATTGCCGTATTAAAATGAGTTTTGGCAAGGGAAGTGTCCAACTGGGTGTCATACACCGTTGAAGAAAAGCGGATTAAGGATCCACGGTCCTCCAGATAAGTATTTACATCTTTTACGGCAATGCTCAGCACTTCCTTAGAAGTTACCCCGAGAGAAGACCAGTTTCCTGTTAATGAGAATAGTCCTGCTATCGGATAAGTTGTAATTTCTCCGGGAAGATCAGTATCATCATTATTACACCCCGAAACAAAAAGTAACATGAGTGCAAACGCATAAAGGAGAATTCTATTCATATAATTATATTTTACAATTAGGTTCCACGCAAAATTTTGGTTTGTGTCGCATCTGCAAAAATAAGCATTACGTTTTAGGCTAGTTTGTTTTTATCGTCCTGATAAATTTTTATTTTCAATATTTTAGTTGGCGTATTTCATATCGGTAGTGGCCACTGCCTCAATATTTCCGTCAATGTAGACAGGGACCGAATAGGTCTGCATCCAGATATCCCCGCCGCCGGCATCAAAATAGGGCTCAGTCCAAAAAGGATCTCCTTGGTCAATGGCGATGCGCAGCCAGTCCTGATCATCAATTTGATAGGTGATGTCGGCCAGATCCTTTTCAATAAGTGTTCCGTTTTCGTGATACCAATATGGGCTGTAAAACGCCTCGCCACTGGTGTTTAGTAAAGCAACAGTAGCACCAAAGAAACTATCAGGCTGATTGACAATGTAGTCATGAACACGGTCAGAAATGGTGATTGAATCGGGTGGATTAATCATCAAATCTGCCACAAAAGCATCTAGGGCAAGTTCAATGGCCACCATATTATCGGTATTGGTGGTGTCGGTTTTACTGCAAGAGGAAATCATAAAAAGAGTGATTGTTACAAGAATAACAGGCAAATAAGCAAGGGTAAATTTCAATTTTTTATTCATGATTTAAGAGTTTATTGGTTAAGGTGTAACGTTAGTGAAGTTAGGTTTAGGTTGTGTCCAGCTGCGGGGGGGGCGTCATCATGAGGCCCCTTTTTATGGGCTTTTTTTAGTTAGTATTATTAAAGATTAATCGGGTCTTTCAGGAATATAAACAACATCAACTGCTATATTATTTCCATATTTTACGATGATAGAACATAATACAGAAACACTTGCGCCATTGTGGGTAGCAGGTTTCATCACAGGCATTTTTCTAAGCACTCTTAAGATTTCTGCCTGAACGGTTACTTCTGAATCTCTCACTTTCATGCCAGTTAAATTTCCGTTTTCGTTGATTATAAAAAATGCTTCTACCAGTTTTAGTTCTGAAAGATTTAAATCATTAGATACATTCAAGTTAAACTCTCGCTTAATAAATGTCGATATTTTATTATTAAAACATTCTCTCGTTTCTGCTCTTGAGAGTTCTTCACAACCATGATACACTGGGGCAATTTCCACATCTTTTAATATCATACTATTGTCAGTAGTATAAGTTGCTAAACCGTCATCATGCGACACAATGCTGCATAAACTTAATAAAGCCTGTTCCTCTACTTCTGTCATATTTCCTTGTGCCATCACTTGTTCTTGAACAGCATTTATCTTCTTGATTAAATCACTTTCTGTGTTTTTTAACGCGTTGGATTCTTCGTTACAAGAAAAGCATAATAGACCAATAAAAATGGTTGAAATGACTCTTAAATTTTGGAATTCAAATTTTGTTTTGCGATTAAATTTGTATTTCATAAGTTTTGATTTTTTCAGCTTGTTGCCAACGGTTTGGCTAAACTGCGTTTTAATGCCGGATATACCTTGTTATCACCATTATTAGTTTCTCAACTCTTCCATATCATTTATTAACTCTTCAAGTTTTTTCACGATCCCACTATAAACGAGATTGAGATCCCAAGTGCCAATTTTACCACCAAAGAAGGCCAATATAAATATAATAAAGGTCGCTCCTAATATCCCGATTAAGGGTAATCCAAGGACCAACTTGTAAACCGTCAGCAAAAAGTGAACTTTTAAAGGGTTAAATCTAAGAGATAGATTTAATATATTTAATAACCTTTAAAAGCAAAACAGATGACTAAAAAGAAGAGTGCTAGTTCACTAATTAGTGAACTA
>JABMNG010000167.1 GCA_013205275.1 Methylophilales bacterium
ATAGCGTGGGATGTTCAGGTTGAAAGAATTCTTTTCGTTACTGATTTCCGCTACTGGAACAGCTTTACTGAAGCCTGGAACCTCCTTTCTTTCCTTGAAGACATCCACAATCTTTCGGATGTCCCGCTCACGCAGTCGGTTTTTAGCACCATCCTTTGCATATCCACTTGCGGCATTCACAAAGAAGACCTCCTCACGAGCGTTGGCCCCCTCTTTATCTATTACAATCACGCAGGCAGGAATACCTGTTCCATAGAACAAGTTGGCTGGCAATCCGATGATTGCCTTAATAAGCCCCCGTTGAAGGAGGTTCTTGCGGATTTCCCCTTCCGCATTGCCTCGAAATAAGACCCCGTGAGGCAAAATCACGGCCGCCTTTCCGTTTGGTTTAAGCGAGGCAACAATGTGCAGTAAGAAGGCGTAATCGCCATTTTTGAGGGGGGGTATACCAAAACCATCAAACCTGCGAAAGATGTCCTCCTCCGGATGGAAACCGTAAGTCCATTTGTCGTAGGAGAATGGGGGATTTGCAACAACGTAGTCAAAGGTTTTCAGCCCTCCACGCTCGTCCTTGAATTGGGGGTCAGACAAGGTGCTCTGGCCCCTTGCTATTTCTGCAGTTGGGCTTTCGTGCAAAATCATATTCATCTTCGCCAGAGCAGCGGTGGACGAGTCCTTCTCCTGACCAAACAGGGAAACGGACTTATGAATTACATCACTCACCTTCAAAAGCAAGGAGCCGCTGCCACAGGTGGGGTCATAAATGGACTGCCCTTCTTTCTCAGAATTCACCTCCAAGACCTCAGCAAGAACTCTACTCACCTCAGCAGGGGTATAAAATTGACCCTTGGATTTTCCGCTCTCAGTGGCAAAGTTCATCATTAGGTATTCGTAAGCATCTCCGAGTAAGTCGTCACCGCTGGCCTTGTTTTTCGTGAAATCAAGAGCGGGATTTTGGAATATGGAAATCAGGTCGCTCAAGCGGTCTACCATTTCTTTACCTCGTCCGAGCTTTTCTTCGTCTTGGAAACTGACCACGTCAATCACATTTTGCAGGTCGTTCGCACGAGCAAGAGCTCCGATTGCTTTATCCATCTGCTCGTGGATGTTGCTTTGTCCCTTTAAAGCGACCAAGTCGTCAAAACCACAGCCGTTCGGGACCTCAATCAACGAACGTGGGTCACTTTTTGCCTTGTCAGAGACATACCGCCAAAAGAGCATAACCAACACATAGTCCTTGTATTGGCCGGCATCCATGCCACCTCTTAGAGCATCACACGCACTCCATAATGAGCTGTAAAGCTCCGTCTTCTTTATTGCCATAGCGTCATCTAACTTTCGGTTGAAAGGCGAATTACCTCCACAAATCCCTTGAAAACATTGAGGTTGGAAGGTACGAACTCTTTTTTGGGGTAGACACCCGTTTTTAAGTGTTTAACAACCGACTATTGTTCTGCCAAAGCACTAAATTTGAGAAACTAAATAAAAACACTATGTCAGATATTAGCTTAGCCATTTTCGTATTACTCGCAACTTTAACACTTGGGGCGTACACCATATACAAGGAATTTACAACGCCACTTGAGGTATTGGAAAGCAGTACAACCAAGCGCAACTATCTAAAAGCCGCAAGTATCTTTATTGGCTTAATGCCAATAATGGGGATATTTTCTTTTTTCCTCATTTACTCATTCTCTGAATCTTACGCTTTTATATCTATTGTGAGTGGAGGTACTAGTCTTTTTCTTTTTTATGGGTTCGTGATTAACCTATATCAGGCGGGAGTTCAAAATCAAAATCCATCTTAAACGTTTATAGTCGTTTCTAACCGACTAATCCCAACTCCCTGAATTAAGTTCGCAGAGCATAGTTAATTAGAGGTTGGCCTCCTGAAGCTCTTTTGAGTGGATGGAGGCCTTTTTAATGTCGATAATTTAATTGGCGAACTACTTGACTTTTGAAACAACTGAATACAGCCGTTGAAGCTCTGCCTCGGGAATCAAATATTTGGATTCTTCCAAAATAAGTCCAATTTGATTGCCATCATTAGACAGCTCTAAACCAAATGAGGTAGAAAGTCTAACGGCAAAATCTAAATTCCCTAAATTCTTAAATGTTTGGTATGCCACAAACAAATCATTAATTGCTTTTGACAATTCTTGACTTTGCTTAACATCCAAACTTAATGTACCTGAATTTCTTACCAGTTCGGTCTTCATTGAAAGACCGACTCCCCCTCTTCCGCCAAATGTTGCTGCAGCATAATTGACTCCAGTCGCCTCTGACTTAGTGGAATTGAATTGAAGTAGGGCCATCTCATAACTCGATAACTTCGTCAAACTCCCAGAATCAACATCGCTTAACTTACTGACTTTTAAATGACTCACTTCAACATTGAATGATTCGGAACCAAACATTTTTACGACTTTAATTTGCTCACTCCCCATTCGTTCAACCAGCTCCAAGCTTTGAGCAAAAGACAGAGTAGTTGCAAACAACAATAACAGAATAGCAAGAAGCAAGGGTCTCATTTTTATTTTTTTATAAATATATGACAATCACTTCTGTCAGATTTTGGGTCTTGAGTAAGAATCCCAAGACAGTCAGAAGACCCCCCCCAGGTTTCTATAAACATTGGGGGTCACAAAGAGGAGTGATTATTTGACAACGTATAATCACATTTTAATTCTAGACTCATTTTAATGCCGTGTGGAAGTATTCTGTAGACCATATTTTTTTACAAATTCGTTCGACAAGCTTAATTCTTTCAGTAATATCAATTTTCTTGTAAGTGGGGTGCGCTTGAAATTCATAATTCTTAATTTCTTCGGATTTCATGAAATTTGGATTCCTTGAATAAAAAGATGGGTGCAATGTTTGGGCAAAAATATTTTCTCTCAAATACCAATCTATTTTCTCTTCATATCTACCGCTGCTGAATGATTGATTTGTGCCTTGAGGCAATAATATTAGGGCGCCTATAGAATTTCTCCATTTGTCAAAATCCTCAGATTGGTCAAACTCATCACGATGTTGCTCGAATTTATTTGCCCATATATGCTCAATTTCAAATTGCTTACCGTTCGGATGATGATAAGTGACGTATGTACTGTCCTTACCTATTAGATTATCGAGGTGGCTTGTAATTCTGCTCAATAGGTGTTTTATGAACTTACCGTTCATCTGATGAAGTCCAAAGTCTGTTATCGCTGACCACTCGAGAGGTATTTGGTCAACCTCACTCGCAAGATTTGATGCCAAGGTTTCTAAGTCATTGTCCCTAATTGATTTTATGATGTTAAACATTGTGTATTTAATTGACGATGCCCCGAATTTTTTTAAATTTATAGACCTCTTAACTGTGAATGTTTCTATGAAAAGAGCGACAAAATCTATCTTTCGATGAATTTCATTTTCATCATCGGAGTATTTGATAGCTGCTAACAATAACGGATTTTGTAGGGACTCTGCTATACCCCAGTGCTTAATGTAGTTTAGGTGGGGTATATGATTCTGGTATATGCTCTCGGCGTTAATAATCTGAATAAACCATTTGCAATAAAACGGAAATTGTTCTTTAAAGAAAGTATAAAAATCATCAGAGGTTTTTAAATTCAATAGGCCCTTATGATTGTCTTTGAACCAGTTATGGAATTGAGAGCCAATAAGCTCGAAGTCCTTATCTTCTGAATCAGCTTTTCCCGGTCGAAAGGTATTTGCATATTTTGACCGGAACCAAGCTTGAAAAAACATCTGGTCCGCATTTTCATCCAAATTGTGGAGCTTTTGAATTTCGGCCTTCCAAATTCTGTTAATTTCGTCGCGCTGTTTTATGTCGGTTATTCTAGAAAGCACGAAGCCTTTCAGCATTTCTGTGGGAGTAAGATTTAAGCCACGGTCGTTCATGGTTTCAAAAATTAGATAGGCGTTATCGTCTGAATAGGCAGTTATCTCGACAATAACAACGTTCTCTTTAAACCAGTCGATGAAAAACGGTAATGCTAATCCAGTCAGTTCATCGGGAAAGCACTCATCGATATCAGCATATCTCGCCATCATATTTTTGACGGTTTCGTCGTCGTCTTCTTTAATGGTATACGAACCGGCATCAAATAGAGCCTTTATGCAGGGCTCTCTCATTTCGTCGGACATGTTAAATGATTTCTCATCGTATTTCTCAGAGAAAATCAAATCACCAATTGAAACCTTATTAGCATTCGAGCTCTGTAAATGATTCAGATAAATTAAGAATAATGTGATAGAGGTAATGCGTTGTTGTCCATCGATTATTGACTTTTTGCCGGTATCAGGACTTATGCTGAATACAACCGGACCCAAGTAATAGTTCTGGTAATTAGCGACTTCCGGACGTTTGTGCTCTGAACTGTAGGATTTTAAAAATGTCGTTGTCAAATCATCTACGAGTAGTCTAATATGCTTTTCTTGCCAGCGATATTCTCGTTGAAAATAATCAATTGTAAACTTCTGCTCCTTTAACAGTTTGTTGATACTAGTATTTGTGGCTTCTATTTTATTTTTTAGCATTTTTCTGATATTGAAAATTATAATTTCACACTACACATTCATATTAATTCGGCGAAGTTTTTATCTTTTTGGCCCGCAGCGGTATTCGCAAAAACGAAAATTTAAAACTTATGCTTAACAAACAAGGCTGCGATTTAAATAAATTATTGGACTTCACTTCTTTTTCTACTTGTGAACCTAAGCCCCAGATGTTAATCAGTCCAATATCAGTGCTCCAGCTCCAATAAGTTTCAAAACTTGCCCAACACGACCTAATATAAGAGCAGTCCTGACTGTCGAAGTTGTTGGATTACTCTCCACTACAAATTGACTAATAATTGGCAGGCTCTCTCCGACTAAAAAAAATCCCCCAGCTATTTTCATCTTTAATTTTAGTTCTTGTATAGCGGCGTCATTATTATCTTCTCCGGTTTCCAAATTCGATTTTATATCTTCTTGATATAAAACCTCACCAGAAAACAATGCGGCAGATTCAAATTCTTTTTTTTGAATATCTAATGGTAATTCGTCCCACTTATTGACTATTTTTATTTTTAGGCCTGGAAAATATCGCCATACTGCTCTGCGCACTGCCTTATACCTGGAATCCTTCTCATTAAAGATGGACGCTCCTTCCACCGATAAGTTATAAACGTAGAAACATTTCCAATCAGTTTGAAATTGGCATATGGTAATACTATCAACTTGAACTGAATTATCAGACATCAAGCGCACGTGCTGACCAAAACATGTTATTGTAACTAGAAAGAGGATTGTAAAGAATTGAAGTTTCATTTTCGTTTGTGTATACTGTGAATGAAGTATTCGTTGGACTTTTACGCGATAAGTTATTTCCAGCGGTGTCAACCGAGCAACGTGGATAAATCACTCTGGAAGGTACGATTTTAGTGCTTTTACTTTTTGAATCAAATTAGGACTACAACCGAGAATCTTTTGAATTTCGCAATACTTGAGCCCATCTCAAGGAGTTAGGAAAATTCTCTTGGTTTTGGATTTGGTTAGGAACGATTGACGCCTTTCTAAAACTCTGATTTGAAGACCATTATAAAGCCCCTTTCACACAAACGCTAGGCTCGGTAGAATTGTCGCGCTTCGCGCGGCGGGGGCAGTCTTGCCGCGC
>JABMNG010000168.1 GCA_013205275.1 Methylophilales bacterium
AAGTTAGCCTGGAAATTTCCTTCCATTAATAATGCTCAAGGCATAGAAGCAATCAATCAAACGTTTGATGAAAGTTTCGATGGGGATCGGGTCCTTTCGTTGATCACAGGTATTTTTACAATGATTAAAAAAGCACACAACGATGACGAGGACCTTGAATTTTTTATTACGGACTCACTCGACCCACAAAAAATTTACAATGCTTCTCGAAATATCGAAATTATTGTATGGAAATTATCAAATAAGAAAAATGCAGCAGGAGACTTTATCTTATTAACAAACGAAATAAATGCAAAAGAATCTAATCTTTCTTTTGAGAGAGAGTTTGGAAAAATAATCGGACGAACTGATTACTTTGCATATGCATTGTCTGAGAAATCTGAAAGGACTGTTACACGGGTCTTGCAAAGTCTTGCAACAGCCGTATTTTTACCCTTCTAATCAAAGAAGAATTTTTTCTATTCCGCCATTTGTAGCTTTTTCAACATACTGTTCAAGCCATTGGTCTCCCAGATTATGTTTGGCTAATTCAACGACGATATAATCTGCAGTGGTATTTGTATCGTCACCATATCTAGCCAGCCCTTGAAGGCAGGATGGGCATGATGTCAATATTTTTACCGGTAACTTATCATCGTTTGATTTTGGTAGTAGCTTTAAGCCTTTTTCAATCTCTTCTTGCTTTCTCATTTTGACTTGCGAGGCAATATCAGGCCGTGCTACAGCAAATGTTCCTGACTCGCCACAACATCTATCATTTAATGGGATATCTTCTCCCATCAATGTATTCGTAACAAGGGTTGGAGTATATGTCTTCATTGGGCTATGGCATGGGTCGTGATACATGTATTGTTGCCCACTCACTCCCTCAATCCTAACTCCTTTTTCCATCAAGTATTCATGAATGTCTAGCAATCTGCACCCTGGGAATATTTTTTCAAATTCATATTTTTGTAGCTGGTCCATACAGGTACCACAAGAAACAATAACTGTTTTGATGTCTAAATAATTTAAGGTGTTTGCAATTCTATGAAACTGAACTCTGTTTTCGGATGTAATTTCCTGGCCCTTATCATGATTGCCGGAAGAAGTTTGTGGGTAGCCGCAACATAAATATCCTGGCGGCAGAACAGTTATTGCACCAATCTCATATAGCATTGCTTGGGTGGCAAGACCAACCTGTGAAAAAAGTCTCTCAGAGCCACATCCGGGAAAGTAAAACACTGCATCGGAATTTTCATCGACCTTATTAATATTTCGGATCACCGGTACGATTTTATCGTCCTCAATTCCCAATAAGCCTCTGGATGTTCTAGTAGGCATATTCTTTGGCATTGGTCTATTCATGAAATGAATGACCTGTGAAATAACAGATGGCCTACCAACGCTTGTTGGAGGAGTTTTTTTAAAATAGTTAATTGCTCCAATCTTTTTGAAGAAGCTATGCCCAATCCTTTGGGCCCTATACCCAAAATCAACCATAATTTTCCTCATGAATTTTATGGTTGCAGGATCTTTTAGGTTTAAATAGGTCATTGCAATTGATGTGCCAGCATTAAAATGCTTCTGCCCTTGTTCTCTAAGAAAGTTTCTCATGGCGATAGAAACGTCCCCATAATCTATGTTAACTGGGCACGGATTAAGGCATTTATGACACACGGTACAATGATCTGCAACATCATTAAACTCATCAAAATGCCTTAATGAGATCCCCCTTCTTGTTTGTTCCTCATATAAAAAAGCCTCGATAAGTAATGATGTAGCAAGAATTTTATTTCTAGGGCTATAAAGAAGATTGGCTTTAGGGACATGAGTAGT
Organism: Methylophilales bacterium; assembly: GCA_013205275.1. Taxonomy (GTDB): domain Bacteria; phylum Pseudomonadota; class Gammaproteobacteria; order Burkholderiales; family Methylophilaceae; genus BACL14. The sequence goes on from JABMNG010000168.1 coordinate 1,819, forward strand.
GCAAACTGGTTTACATTTCCCACATCGCATACAGTCACTTATTGAGTCAGCTATGCTGCCTATTGCGGACTGCTCCATAATAATTGATTCTTGCTCTAATAAACCAAAGCTTGGTGTGTAAGCATTGTGCAGCCCAGAACCTGGTAAAAGCTTCCCTTTGTTAAAGTGTCCATCAGGATCAACTTTAGCTTTATACTCTGCAAAGACATTAATGGCAGACTCATCAAGGAACTCCATTTTAGTTATTCCTATTCCATGTTCCCCAGAAATAACGCCATCTAAATTCTTTGCAAGAGCCATTACTCTAACAACAGCCCTTTGCGCTTCTTGCATCATTTCATAATTATCTGAATTCACAGGGATATTAGTGTGAACATTTCCATCCCCTGCATGCATATGGAGTGCAATAAAAACTCTTGATTTCAATTGGGTGCGATGAATCTCATCAATTTTTTTAAGTACCGCCTCGTATTCTCTTCCAGAAAAAATCTCAATTAAAGGCACTTTAATTTCTGCTTTAAATGAAATTTTAAGCTCGTGAGACTGAATGGCTTCAAATAAATTTTTATGATCTTCTTTGAAAATAGGTAAGTCACTAAACTCAGAAATTGAATAATCTAAGCTAGATAAATAGTTGTCCCACTTATTAATAACTTGATTAAGAAGAGATAGGCTGAGCAATTTCTTGCTATCAAACAGCTCCTTGTCTATACCTTCATTGCTGGGAGTTATTAAATCTTCAGAAATATGGCGATGAATCTCTCGAGTAATTTTCAATTTATTTATTATAGAGAGCTCGATATTGATCCGATCAATACCATTAGAGTAATCTCCCAATCTAGGAAGCGGTATCACGACATCTTCATTGATCTTAAAAGCGTTTGTATGCTTAGCAATAGCGGATGTTCTGGCTCTGTCTAACCAGAATCGTTTTCTAGCCTCAGCAGAAACTGCAATGAACCCTTCACCGTTCTTTGAATTAGCAATTTGAACAACTCTGGAAGCAGCAATACCAACTAAATTCTCATTGTCACTTGCAATATCTGCAATCAAAATCATCTTAGGCCGTATGGGTCTTGCTGCTTTAGTGCTATAGCCAACCGCTCTTATATATCGCTCATCTAAATGCTCTAGGCCTGCTAACAATACCCCATCAAGTCCATCTAAATAATCTTTAATTTCTACAATGGCAGGAACAGCTGCAGAGACATTTCCAAAGAATTCTAGACAAACTGTTCTGACATGTTGTGGCATTTTATGCAAAATAAAAGTTGCTGATGTTATAAGGCCATCACAACCTTCTTTTTGTATTCCAGGAAGGCCGCTCAAAAATTTATCTGTGACATCCTTACCTAGGCCAATTTTCCTAAAATTTTTACCAGGAATTTCTAAAATTTCTGGGTTCTCTTTTGGAGTTATTCCATCTTTATTAAATCTTGTAATCTTAAATCGCGCCAAATCAATATCATGAATTTTTGATAAATTATGTTCTAGTCGCTCAATCTCCATCCAATCGCCATTTGGATCAACCATTTTCCAGGACGCTAAATTATCTAATGCAGTGCCCCAAAGAACAGCTTTTTTACCACCAGCATTCATGGCAACATTGCCACCAATGCAAGATGCATCAGCAGATGTTGGGTCCGTCGCAAACTCAAGTCCCGCATCAGACGCAATGTCCATTGCCCGTCTTGTAACAACGCCAGTTCCGCAACGAATAGTTGGTACTGACTCATTTAGTCCAGGTAAGGTCTTATACTCAATGCCAGAAATCTCATCGAGTTTTTCGGTGTTAATCACGGCCGTCATTGGTACTAAAGGAATAGCGCCGCCTGTGTAACCCGTCCCTCCTCCTCTTGGAATGATAGTTAATTCAAGCTCTATACATGCCTTAACTATAGAAGAGATTTCAGACTCTTTATCAGGGTTAATTACTACAAATGGGAATTCAACCCTCCAATCAGTTGCATCTGTAACATGGGATACTCTTGCTAGACCATCAAATTGAATGTTATGCTTTTTAGTATGTCGCTTTAATTTAGATAAAATTTTCTTTCTAAGCTTTTTTGCATT
>JABMNG010000169.1 GCA_013205275.1 Methylophilales bacterium
AAACGAGAGCCTGAGCATTATGGCTCCACATCCCTAGAAGATATTAACACTAAGCTTTCTTTAGAGGCTCAGAAGTCAAATATATCTATTGAAATTTTCCAAAGCAATAGCGAGTCAGATATCGTCAATAAAATACAAGCATTAAAATCTGATTTTATTATTATAAATCCCGCCGCATTTACCCACAGCTCGGTTGCTATACGAGATGCGCTTTCAGCGATGAGAATCCCTTTTATTGAAGTTCACCTGTCCAATGTTTTTGCCAGGGAGGCGTTCAGGAAAGAATCGTTTTTCTCTGATCTGGCTGTTGGGGTGATTAGTGGCCTTGGGTCAGAAGGCTATCTTGCAGCCTTAAATTATGCAGTCAATCATAAGTAAATTATTCTAACGAGGTGTTGTATGGACTTAAGAAAATTAAAAAAATTAATCGATCTAGTTGAGGAGTCTGGAATAGCAGAGCTTGAACTGACAGAGGGTGAAGAGAAAGTTCGGATTTGTCGCCATGTAAATAACCTGCCCCAGCCACAAACCCACTTTTATCAAACAGCCCCTCAGGCGAATACATTGCCAGGTGATGATTCTTCTGCCAAGACGCTTCAAAGTTCGATTGACAAAACTCCAATAGCTTTTACGGGCCATGCGGTTACATCACCAATGGTTGGAAGTTTTTATAGGGCTTCATCGCCAGACGTCTCACCTTTTGTTGAAATAGGTTCTGTAGTTAAGAAAGGCGACACACTTTGTATCATCGAGGCAATGAAACTATTAAATGAAATTGAAAGTGATGCTGATGGCGTCATCAAGGAAATTCTTATTGAAAATGGGCAGCCCGTAGAGTTTGGTGAAACCCTTTTTGTGATCGGTTAAAAACCTATGTTTGATAAAATATTAATTGCCAACCGAGGCGAAATTGCACTTCGTATCCTAAGAGCTTGTCAGGAAATGGGGATTAAAACTGTTACCGTCTATTCACAAGCCGATGCCGAAGCGAAATATGTCAAACTTTCGGATGAGTCGGTGTGTATAGGTCCTGCTGCTTCTAATCTCAGTTATTTAAATATCCCAGCCATTATTAGCGCCGCTGAAGTCACGGATGCACAGGCAATCCACCCTGGCTATGGCTTTCTTTCTGAGAATGCTGATTTTGCCGAGCGTGTTGAGAAAAGTGGGTTTACTTTTATTGGCCCCAAGGCAGAAACAATCCGCTTAATGGGTGACAAGGTGAGTGCAAAAGAAGCCATGAGGAAAGCAGGCGTACCATGTGTTCCAGGCTCTGATGGAGCGCTTTCAAATGACCCTAAGGAAATTATGGATGCCGCCAAAAAAGTTGGGTACCCCATTATAATTAAAGCTTCTGGCGGTGGTGGTGGCAGAGGGATGCGTGTCGTGCATACGGATGCCGCCCTTTTAAATGCAGTATCAATGACAAAAAATGAAGCGCAAGCCGCCTTCGGTAACCCAACGGTCTACATGGAAAAATTTCTTGAAAAACCACGCCATGTTGAGTTTCAAATTCTTGCCGACAACTATAAAAATGCTGTTCATCTTTGGGACCGGGATTGCTCGTTACAAAGACGTCACCAAAAAATTATAGAGGAGGCTCCGGCTCCTGGAATTCCTGATAGGCTTAGAGAAAAAATAGGTATTCGCTGTGCTGAAGCCTGTAAAAAAATTGGTTATCGCGGTGCCGGTACATTTGAATTCTTATATGAAAATGGCGAATTCTTTTTTATTGAAATGAATACTCGCCTTCAGGTCGAACATACTGTTACAGAAATGATTACCGGACTAGATTTAGTCCAAGAACAAATTAAAATCGCTTACGGAGAAAAATTATCTCTTAGGCAGAGAGATGTCGAGCAAAGGGGGCATGCCATTGAATGCCGAATTAATGCTGAGGATCCATACAGCTTTGTTCCTTCTCCTGGCGTGATAACACGTCTCCACTTACCAGGTGGCCCAGGCGTAAGAATAGACACACACGCTTACGGTGGCTATAAAGTACCATCACATTACGACTCGATGATAGGCAAGCTCATTACCTATGGGAAAACTAGAGAGCAAGCGATTGCTCGAATGAAAATTGCATTATCAGAAATTGTGATCGATGGGATCAAAACTAATGTACCACTTCACCGAGATTTGATGGATGACCTTTCATACCAAGCTGGCGGCGTAAGCATTCATTACCTGGAAAAAAAGCTAGGGATTAAATCTTAATTAATGGTCTGGACAAACATTATTGTTCAAACTAATGCAGACACTGCAGATGAAATTACAGATTATTTGATAGAACTAGGAGCCATATCCGCATCAATTCAAGATAAAAATCTTAACAAAAATAATGAAGAAATTATTTTTGGTGAACCACATAATGGGCCTCAACAATATTGGCAAGAAAATTCTGTTAGTGCTTTGTTTGAAGAACATATCAATACTGACAACATTAAAAGCCACCTAGAAAATTTTCTCAAACAAAAAATTGAAATTCATATCACTAAGATAGCCGACCAAGATTGGGTAAAAACATCCCAAGAACAATTTCAGCCTATTTGTATCCGAGATCAATTTTGGATTCTACCCACGTGGCATAAACACCAATTAAAAGACGGTATTAATTTAATTCTTGACCCTGGCCTAGCCTTTGGGACAGGCTCGCATCCAACAACTCACCTTTGCATTGAATGGTTAATTGATCATGTAGACAAGACACACCACGTCTTAGATTACGGTTGTGGGTCGGGAATTTTAGCAATTGCCGCTAAAAAGCTTGGGTGTAATAGTGCATTGGGCGTCGATATAGACCCGCAGGCTTTAATTGCAAGTAAAGATAATGCAATATTAAACAATGAGGAAATTATATTTAAGGAAACCTCCGGCAGCATTGAAACCAAAGCAGATTTAGTTGTGGCTAATATTTTATCGAGCGCGCTATCTGTCTTAGCCCCTGCATTAG
>JABMNG010000170.1 GCA_013205275.1 Methylophilales bacterium
ATGAAAAATAAAATAAACAATATACATTTTGTTGGTATTGGTGGTTCTGGAATGTCTGGAATTGCAGAAGTCATGCACAACCTAAAATTTAAGGTGACTGGCTCAGATGTGGGTAATTCAATTATTATTGATCATTTAAAAGATACTGGTATACATATTTATTCAAGTCACGAAAAAGAAAATATAACAGGTGTTGATGTGGTGGTAGTCTCGAGTGCGATCAAACATTCAAATCCAGAAATTCAGGCGGCAATAAATAATAAAATACCAATTATTCCTAGGGCAGAGATGTTATCTGAGCTTATGAGATTTAAGAAGGGTATAGCAATTGCAGGTACGCATGGTAAAACAACAACAACCAGTATGGCGGCAGCAATATTATCTCAGGGTAATCTTGACCCAACGTATGTAATAGGTGGGCGATTGAACGTTATTAACGGGAACTCAAAATTAGGTTCTGGTGATCTGTTTATTGTAGAGGCTGATGAATCAGACGCATCGTTTCTTCATTTAAATCCAATTGAAGTAGTGGTTACAAATATTGACAATGATCACCTAGATACATACCAGGGAGATTTTGAAATATTAAAAAAAACATACGTAGACTTTATTCACCAAACACCATTTTATGGCACTGTTTATTTATGCATTGATAATGAAGAAGTTAGAAGCATAATACCTCGTATTGCACGACCAATTGTTACTTATGGTACAAGCCATGAAGCTCAGATTCAAGCAATTGAGATCAGACATCAGGAAGAAAAAATGCGATTTAAAGTGGTTGATAAATTGTATCAAAAGACTGAGTTCGAGGTGGTTATCAATTTACCAGGAATACACTATGTAAATAACGCATTAGCTGCAATTGCTATTGGATTAAACAATGGGGTGTCTGTTAGTCATATAAAAGAAGCATTGGTTAATTTTAAGGGCGTTGCAAGACGTTACGACATTTATAAAGATATTAATATTTTTGGAAAAAAAGTGATGGTTATAGATGATTATGGTCATCATCCGACAGAAATTAGAGCAGTAATTGAAGCAACAAAGAAAGGCTTCCCTGGTATGAAGATTTCATTAGCATTTCAGCCTCATCGTTATTCAAGAACTAGAGACTGCTATTCTGAATTTGTTGATGTACTAAAAATACCAGAAAAGTTATTTTTATTTGATATTTATCCGGCAGGAGAAACTTCGATATTAGGCATTTCGTCACATCAGCTTATTGAAGATATTAAAAGAAATAATATATTTCATCTGGAAAAATTTGAAGATGCTTCCCAGATAATTTCAGAAAATATTGCTGATAAAAGTATCTTGATAATAATGGGGGCTGGTTCAGTAGGTAATTTTTCTAAAGAATTTATTGGTAGTGCATAATGGAAAAAAATGTATGCCACCAGGATGTGCCATTAAAAAAATATAACAGTTGGAAGGTAGGTGGGCCCGCACAATTCTTTTATATATGCTCTGATAAGGATTTATTATCTGAGCATATTAAAATTAAAAAAATTAGCCCCCCTTTTACATTTATAGGCTTAGGTTCGAATATGCTGATAAGGGATGGCGGAATTAAGGGAACTGTAATTATGATGCATGGCGGCCTGTCAGAGGTTAGTATTTATGGCCAATATTTTTATGCAGATGCAGGCGTCAGTTGTTCAAAAGCAGCAAAATTTATAGCCAAAGAAGGCTTTAGTCATTCTGCTTTTTTAGCTGGCATACCCGGAACAATTGGAGGCGCATTGGCTATGAATGCTGGTTGCTATGGATCTGAAACATGGAATTTTGTAAAAAAAGTATTGGTTATTGATGGCCAAGGCAATCAATGTGAAAGAGATAAAGAAGAATACGTTCCCGAGTATAGAAAAGTGAAAAATAAAAATAATCTAAATGAATATTTTTTAGGGGCATGGCTGCAATTTCCTCAGGGGGTAAAGGAGGACGCTGAAAAAGATATTAAATTTCTATTAAAAAGCCGCAAAGAGTCTCAGCCATTAGATTGGCCAACAGCAGGGTCAACATTTAGAAACCCCCCCAATCATTTTGCAGCAAAATTGATAGAGGAATCAGGGCTAAAAGGTTTTACTATAGGTGGGGCCCAAATATCAATAAAGCATGCAAATTTTATTATCAATTTAGGTAATGCAACTGCGCGTGATATCGAGGATCTCATCACCCATACAATCAAGAAGGTTTTTAAAGAAAAGAACATTATTTTAGAGACTGAAATTAAAATTATTGGAGAATATTAAGTTGAGTGCTGAGTTTGGAAAGGTCGCTGTTTTGATGGGGGGAACGTCTAATGAAAGAGAAGTATCTCTACAAAGTGGACATGCTGTATTAGACGCTTTAAAGAATAGAGGTATTGACGCACACCCATTAGATCCAAAAATTGACTCTCTAGAAGAGTTGCGAAATTTTGATCGAGCATTTATATGTCTTCATGGAATAGAAGGTGAAGATGGAAAGATGCAAGGAATTCTTGATGAAATGATGATTCCATATACAGGAAGTGGGAGGGAGGCCTCAGCGATCGGTATGGATAAGTTCATCTCAAAATCCATATGGGAAGTTCACAATGTCTTAACTCCCAAATTCATAAAAATTAATCATGAAAGTAACTATGAAAAAATTACACAATTATTAGACCTACCATTCTTTGTTAAGCCAGCTAACTCTGGTTCGAGTATTGGTATTAATAAGGTACGATCTAAAGAAGATTTTTTAAAGGCTTTTGAAGAAGCAAATGATATTGATAGAACGGTGATCGCTGAAAAAATGATTAGTGGTAAGGAGTATACGCTGCCTATTATTAATCAAAAAACATTACCTATAATAGAAATTCGCACTAAGACAGACTTTTATGATTATGCAGCAAAATATTTAAGGGACGATACAGAATTTATATGCCCAACAGATTTGTCATTAGAGATTATCAAAAAAGTAAACTTAATTGGACTTAGAGCGTTCGATTTGATTGGATGCAAGGGATGGGGAAGGGTGGACTTTATAATAGGCAAGAATGAGGAGATATTTGTCATTGAGATAAATACAATACCTGGAATGACAAGTCACAGCCTTGTTCCATTATCAGCTAAAAATTCAGGAATTAGTTTCGAAGATCTTGTGATTACAATACTAGAGACGAGCTGTGTTTAGCGTACTAGACAACCTCAGAAAAATTACATTAGCAATTTATATCTGTATTTTTATGTTGACTATTTTTGTTATCTTACAATTATTTGCGAGGGCAGATTTACCAATTAAAGCGATATCAATTAAAGGCCAATATCAACATATTGAACAAGATCAAGTGGATTTAATTGCGAGCGATTATATTGTTGGTAATTTTTTCTCAGTTGACCTAAGCCGCACAAGAAATGCTTTTAAGAGGCTTACATGGGTAAGAGAAGCTAGCATAAGAAGAAATTGGCCAGATACCTTAGAGGTTACTATAGAGGAGCATAAGGCCATTGCAAGATGGGGAAAAATTGGATTGGTAAATAATTATGGTGAGATATTCAATGCGGCGACCCAGGAAGAACTACCTATTTTTTTTGGTCAAGATCAGCACGTCAAAGAAATTACCGATAAATATGTGGAAATGAATAAAATACTTGGTAAAGAGTTGATGCAAGTTGGTACAATCAACCTTTCTGAAAGACTGTCATGGGAAATCACTACAAACAATCAAATGAGAGTTATTTTAGGTAAACATAAAATTATTAATAAATTAAACTTGTTTACAGATAATTACCAAACCATTCTTGCGGAACTTAAAAATAGAATTGAATATGTTGATCTTCGCTATAAGGATGGTTTTGCTGTAAAAAAATTAAATGAAAACTCATTTATTAAGACTCAAGAAAAAAGTACTTTATGATTAAAACAAAAGAAGACAAGAATTTAATAGTGGCATTGGACGTTGGTACATCCAAAATTGTTGTTATTGTCTCTGAATTACAAGCTGATGGCGTTTTAAAAATAATTGGTCTTGGGCAGCATGTCTCAAAAGGGTTAAAAAAAGGCGTTGTGATAAATATTGAAAGTACTATGCAAGCAATTCAGCGCGCAATAGAAGAAGCTGAATTAATGGCAGACTGTAAGATTAAAGATGTATATACCGGAATAGCTGGCAGTCATATTAAAAGCCTTAATTCCCATGGAATGGTTAAGGTAAAAGACTCCGAGGTCTCACAGATGGACATTGATCGAGTTATTGAAACTGCCCAAGCAATAACATTACCCCCAGATCAGCAGGTACTTCATATATTGACGCAGGAATATATTGTAGATGACCAACATGATATTCGTGATCCTCTTGGGATGAGCGGTATGAGGCTTGAAGTAAAGGTACATATTGTCTCAGGCGCTATTGCTGCCGCTCAAAATATTATTAAATGTATTAAGCGGTCTGGGTTGGACGTATTGGAATTAGTCCTTCAGCCATTAGCTTCAAGTGAGGCGGTATTAACTAAAGATGAAAAAGAGTTAGGAGTTTGTTTGGTTGATATTGGTGGCGGAACCACAGATATTGCTATTATAAAAAATGGTTCAATTCAACATACAGCAGTAATTCCTATTGCTGGAGATCAGATTACTAATGATATTGCTGTTGCATTTAGAACGCCAACGCAATCTGCAGAGGACATTAAAATTTCTCACGGGTCAGCAGTTTCATATATGGCATCCGCAAACGAAATCATAGAAATACCACTCGTTGATGGACGTGAGCCCAAAAAAATTACAACGCAGGCACTTGCCCAAGTTATTGAGCCTAGGGTAACTGAGCTTTATGAGTTAGTTAGAAATGAATTACATAGAAGTAGGATGGGGAATGCTATCGCTTCTGGCATAGTAATAACTGGGGGATCGTCCATGATGAAGGGAATGATTAACTTAGGAGAAAGTATTTTTAATATGCCGGTTAGAATAGGTATTCCTAGGGATGTTGACGGATTATTACAGGTTGTGGAAAATCCTAGATACGCAACAGGAATTGGCCTCCTCAAAATAGGTAGGGATGAGATTGAAAAAAATTCTAGTTATAAATTAGATGGAAATTCAATCACCCAGGTTTTTAAGAGAATGAAAATGTGGTTTCAGGGAAATTTCTAATGAAATTTGGAGTGACGTATGTTTGAGATTGTTGAAAGTAGATCACAAAAAGCCATTATAAAGGTTGTAGGCGTTGGTGGGTGCGGCGGCAATGCTGTAGATCATATGATTGAAAAGAATGTGATGGGCGTTGAGTTTATGTGCATTAACACAGACCTTCAGGCACTTAAAAAAAGTCAAGCCAGCTCAATTATCCAAATCGGCGAAACTCTCACCAAGGGATTGGGAGCGGGCTCAAGACCGGATACGGGTAAACAAGCTGCAATTGATGACAAAGAAAAAATTATTGAAGCAATTGATGGTGCAGATATGTTATTTATCACAGCAGGTATGGGTGGTGGGACCGGCACTGGTGCGACTCCCGTTATTGCTCAAATTGCTAAAGAATTAGGCATCTTAACAATCGCGGTTGTTACTAAGCCATTTAATTTTGAAGGAAATAGAACTCAAATTGCAAAAGAGGGTATCAACGAATTAGTTAACTATGTAGATTCCTTAATTGTAATCCCGAATGAAAAACTAATGGGGGTCCTTGGAGAGGACGTGACATTTATTGATGCATTTGGTGCAGCGAATGATATTTTATTGAGTGCTGTTGCAGGCATCGCCGAAATTATTAATACCCCTGGCCTTATTAACGTTGATTTTGCTGACGTAAAAACAGTAATGAGTGAGATGGGAATGGCAATGATTGGTTCAGGATATGCGGAGGGCTCAGACCGAGGAATAATATCTGCTAAAGCAGCTATGGCGTGCCCTCTTTTGGAGGATGTTAATCTAAACAACGCCAAAGGAATATTAGTCAATATCTCTGCAAGCACCGACTTCAAAATGAAAGAATATTTTGAGATTATGAATATTGTTAAACAATATGCTGCAGAGGATGCAAATATTATCGTTGGAAACGTAATTGATGACTCAATTGCGAGTGGAATTAGAGTGACGATGGTAGCGACAGGGCTGTCAGATAATAGTAAAGAGCCGTCAAGTCCAGTGAATTTAACCTCAGCCTTCGATTATAACGAACCAGAAAAGCCAGACGAATCACTTCGAAATAACAATGATGATTTAAATGTATTTGCTGATAATTCAGAAGAAATTTACAGTCAAATTAAAAGTTCTAGTGATGATGAGTACGATATCCCAGCATTCCTTAGAAAAAATAAATGATACTCCAGCGTACAATTAAAAATTCAGTGAGTACTACAGGGGTTGGGCTTCATACTGGAGAAAAAGTAACGCTAACCCTATCTCCAGCAAAAGAAGATCACGGAATTGTCTTCAGAAGGACTGACCTTGACCCTCTCATCCAAATTCAAGTCTCCCCCTTAATAGTCACGGAGACTAAACTGTGCTCAACCATTGGGGCCGACCAATTCAAAATCTCTACAGTTGAACATATTATGTCTGCGCTTTGTGCATCAGGAATAGATAATATTCTGATTGATGTGAATGGGTCTGAGGTACCAATTATGGACGGAAGCTCTATTGCATTTATTCACCTAATAAAATCAGCAATCATTCTCGAGCAACTAAAACCTAAAAAATTTGTTGTAATCAATGAGGTAATTGAAGTAACAGATGGAGATAAATTAGCAAGATTTGAGCCGCACCAAGGGTTTATGATTGATTTTATGATAGATTTTCCTCACCCAGCATTCAATGATGAAGACAGTCACGTGAGTATCGATTTCTTTAAAGAGTCATATATCAAGGATATTAGTAGAGCGCGAACATTTGGGTTTATGCAAGAGGTTGAGTATCTAAGGACAAATGGTTTAGCAAGAGGTGGCTCACTAGATAACGCAATAGTTCTTGATGAGTATAAAGTTCTTAATGAGGATGGGCTCCGTTACTCTGACGAGTTTGTGCGACATAAGATACTCGATGCTGTTGGTGATTTATATATGCTAGGCAATCCAATTATTGGTAAATTTACTGCATATAAGTCAGGGCATGACCTCAATAATAAACTACTCAGAGCACTGATTAAAAACACTCAGTCATGGTCATTAGAGAGCTTAGATATTAATGATATTGAGATGGCTGGGCTTGCAAAGAATTATTTGCTAATGACAGATGAGTTTAAAAGTGTTGCAAAGGAGCAGCTCCAATGATTTTTTTCCGTTTAGTCATTATGTTACTTGTAATTTCCTTGGTAATTCTTGGTATATTTTTTGTGATTACTAAGAATAAAAAGTACTTATTTATCATTCGATCAATCATTAATTATTCAGCTTATGCTGGGGTTATTCTCGGACTTATATATCTAGCCCTAAGGGTGCTGCATCTTTAGGAAAATGAAAACAATATCAATACTTGGTGGCACAGGTTTTGTTGGGACAGAACTCATTGGCCACCTTTCCAAAGAAAAAATTAATATCAATGTTTATACCCGCAACCTAAACAAAGCTAATAAATTTAAGGTGCTACCAAGGGTTACCCTAATTCAAATAAATGAATCATCTAATATTTCTGATCTCCTAAAAGGTTCGGATGTGGTGATTAACTTAGTTGGAATTCTTCACGAAACAAAGTCGCTAAAATTTTCCTCTGCCCATACGGATTGGGTGAAAAAGATTGTCGCAGGAATTAAGAAACATAATATAGGACACTTCATTCATATTGGAGCCATGCAATCAAATAGCAATGCACCCAGTCGCTACCTTAAGTCCAAGTATGATAGTGAAGAGCAGATAAGGAAGGGCCTTAAGAATAGAGCATGGACCATTTTTAGACCCTCTATTATTTATGGCGAGAATGATAAATTTATTAATCTTTTTAAAAAAATGGTTGTTTATCTGCCTATAGTTTTTCTTGTATCGCCTAAAACAAAATTTCAGCCAATCTTTGTTAGGGATTTAGTAGATATAATTATTCAGAGCATTAATGATAAAAAGTCATATGGAAAAATCTATAATATTGCTGGCCCTAAAACGTATTCATTATTAGAGATTGTCAAATTAATCGCAGTTGAGAATAAAAGGAAAGTGCTGATTATCCCCCTCGGCAGGATACTTTCCTACATGATGGTTAGAGTGATAGAGGTTCTACCGTATAAGATTATTACTAGAGATAATTTAATGTCCATGGAATTAGATAATGTAACTGATGTCAATGACTCCTATTGCTTCAAGTCAAATTTACGAGCCCTACCCAACTACCTTCAGGCAAGTAAGGTAATATAAATAATGAAAATATATCTTGTGGGTGGTGCGGTTAGAGATAAGATTATGGGATTGCCTTCTCAGGACAGCGACTATGTTGTGGTGGGGAGTTCTCCGGAAGAGATGGTAGCTCTAAAATTCAAGCCTATTGGAAAAAGTTTCCCAGTTTTTTTGCATCCAGAAACAAATGCCGAGTATGCGTTAGCAAGAACAGAAAAGAAAACTGCTAAGGGCTATCACGGTTTTGAGTTTTATACTTCACCTTCGATTACGCTTGAGCAAGACCTTTCAAGAAGAGACCTAACAATTAATGCGATTGCAATGGATGGGGCAGGTGTCATATATGATCCATACAATGGTGTCGATGATATTAAAAGCAAAATTCTCCGTCACGTTAGCAATGCTTTTGAAGAGGATCCATTAAGAGTTCTCCGTGTAGCGCGCTTTAAAGCAAGGTTTAAAGACTTTTCAATTGACCTCGACACGAAGGCATTAATTCAAAAAATTGTTCTTAATAATGAGATGGAATCACTTTCATCGGAGCGAGTTTTAGTTGAAGTCCTAAAAGGGTTTAAGGAGAAGGATCCCCTTGGAATGCTTGAGGTTTTGTATGAGTCTGGAGCATTGCAAAGAATCATGCCCATAGATTTTTTAGAAAATAAGACTGAGCTTGAGACTCTTTATAGCCTTTCGCAATATAAGGAATTGTCTGGGGAGAACTCATTGGTTGTGACTATGATGACCACTCATTTCTCGGAGGGTAAAATTGACTCATCCTTTGGCCAATCAATGAAAAAAATGAAAATTTCATCTCATACTAGGAAAATTTTTCAATTAATCAGCATGCATGGCAATAAGTTAATTAGCCTTCTTAGCTTAAACAAGAAACAGCAGCTTGATTGCTTTTATTTGTTTGATTTCTTTAGGCGACCAAGCTTGATCTTATCTTCATTAAATCTCCTCAACTGCACACACCTCGCTCACCAAAAAAAATCTAGCGACTACTCGCAGTCGGTTAAATTTCTGAATGACTTTATAGATCTCCTTGACAGGGAAAAAGTTAATATTGATGATACCCTAGGCTCCGAACAGATTAGGGCATTGGTATATAAAAAGCGCTTAGAGATGTTGGAATCTATTCATTAGACCTTAAGAGTTAAAAGGTCATCTAGGTGCCGAATTTTTTGAGAAATATAATTTGGCTTCTTACTCCCTTGGTTTAACCAAACAGTTTTAAGGCCATAACGGTTAGCTGTTCTTAGATTCAATCTTTCATCGTCGATAAATACTGCGTTCTTAATTTTATGCTTTGAGAGAAACTGTCGCATGCCACTATGGCTAGGCTTACCATTGAGAAGGGAATCTTCAATAGAGTGAATCTCGTCAAAATAAATTAATATCCCAGATAGCCTCAGCACTGTAAGTGCATAATTTTTTGGGCCGTTAGTGAAAATAATCTTTCTTCCCTTAAGACTCCGTAGAGTCCCTCTTAGATTCCTCATGGGACAGATAAGCTCATTAATATTAGGAAGGTGATGTGTCTCTTCAAGAAATTGAGCTGGATTAATATGATAATTTTTGATTAACCCTCTTAGCGTTGACCCATATTTATTCCAATAATCTTTTCTTATTATGTTGGCTTGGGCTGAGCTTACACCAATTTTTTGACTAATATATTGCGCCATCTTTTTATTAATAACTGGAAAGATTTTACTATTAGTATCGTGAAGCGTATTGTCTAAATCAAAGATCCACGTTAGAGGCAATTATTTTGCCTTGATGAGAGTGCCTACGCCCTCATCAGTCAATATTTCAAGTAAAAGTGCGTGAGGGACTCGACCATCTATAATATG
>JABMNG010000171.1 GCA_013205275.1 Methylophilales bacterium
CCTTAATGGTGGTTGGTTTTCGCACCAACCCAGCGGCAGAAGAAAAATAATTAGGGGAAAATTAATCTTCTACAACTTTTTCCTTCCGTTGGTAGACGATTAATTTTCTGAAAAGTCAGGATGAGGATAAATTAAATGCATTTGGTGAGCCTAATGCTTTTGTACCATTTAATTGCCTCTAAAAACCTTAGTATTGATATGACAAAAAATTACTTCCTTATTGTCAATTATGTTCATTATTTTAAGAGGGAATTTCTGCGCCTGGGAAAGTTGAGACCTACATCTAAATCAAAATGATAATGATTCGCAGTACCACATTGGTTTTAATCATTCTGTAAAATCTTCTTCATGAATCATTTATTAAATTTTATTTTGGTGTTAGGTTTATTAATGACCTATTGCATGGCTGTTACACAAGCCATTTAGTTCGTTTTTAGATTATCCACCATCTTTCTAATCTGCCACCTAGACAGAATTTCGGCCATCACTTTTCTATCATCCTTGTAATTTTTATTTTAGGTCTAAATCAAGTCCTTTAACTCGCCTTAAAAATTCTTTAGTGTATTTCACTTTATTAGTTTTTCCCATAATGGTTGTACTTTCATGCTTGGGTATTTTTTTTTCTATTTTTGGTTTCTTCGCTTGGGGAATTGGTGGCTCTGCTGACTGGAGCAATACATAGACAATTGAAATAAAAACAATAGCAATGGACACCGCCAAAACAGCTACCACAATATTATTGGGGTTGTTCATTAGAAAGTTTAAAACATTTTCGTAGATTTCTGACATTAGCTTAATTTAGATGTTCACGAATCCTTATGATATTACAACTTTTGCCCGATGACTTTTTTATATCGCCTTAACGAGCTCCTCGACCACTTTCTTCGCATCCCCGAATAGCATGGTCGTTTTGTCCAAATAAAAGAGATCATTATCTAGCCCTGCATAACCAGGCGCCATTGATCTTTTATTAACAATAATCATTTTAGCCTTCTGTGCCTCTAGGATAGGCATTCCGTAAATTGCGCTTCCGGGTGTTTTCGCAGCAGGATTAACCACATCATTGGCTCCAATGACTAGGACCACATCGGTCTGACTAAACTCCCCATTGATATCTTCCATCTCTAAGACTTGTTCATACGGCACGTCAGCTTCGGCTAACAAGACATTCATATGGCCGGGCATTCGACCAGCCACAGGATGAATCGCATATTTAACGGTGACTCCTTTTTCGATCAATTTTGCAGTAAGTTCTTGCAAGGCATGCTGTGCTCTAGCTACGGCTAGTCCATACCCCGGTACAATAATCACAGAGTCTGCATTTGACATTAAATAAGCCACGTCCTCTACAGATCCAGATTTCACAGGTCGCTCCCCTCCGGTCGAAATCTCTGTTGTTACGTCAGATCCAAAACCTCCCAGCATGACTGAGATGATCGAACGGTTCATTGCTTTACACATAATATAAGACAAGATTGCACCAGAGGATCCCACGCACGCCCCAGCAATAATAAGTACTGAATTATTGAGTGTAAAACCAATTCCGGCTGCAGCCCAACCCGAATAACTGTTTAACATAGACACAACGACTGGCATATCTGCTCCACCTATTGGAACAATCAAGGTCACACCTAACACTAACGCTAACGCCACCATTAATAAAAATGCCAAAATTGATTCTGATTGAAAATAAATCACCCCACATGTGACCATAGAAATCGCTAAAATAAGATTAATCCAATGTTGTCCAACAAAAACAATTGCCTTGGCTCCAAACTTGCCAGACAACTTTCCAAATGCAACTATCGATGCTGTAAAAGTTATGGCCCCAATAAACGCCCCAATAAACAATTCAAAGCGCTGAATAGTTGAATGTGTTTCGTACGCATTAAATACCGCTGCGACCCCTATTAAAACAGCCGCAAGCCCTACAAAAGAATGCATGAGGGCAACTAATTCCGGCATTTTGGTCATTTGGACTTTTTTTGCCGTATAGATTCCAATGCTCCCACCCAGGAAAAGTGGGATAAGAATTAAAATAATGTTTAAATATTCTCCCAGCCACAAGGTAGCAGCAATGGCAATTGTCATTCCAATCATGCCAAATAAATTACCCAGCCTGGCTGAGGTTGGCGATGAAAGCCCCCTTAAAGCTAATATAAAAAAAATCGCCGCGAGTAAATACGCTATGCTTGAAAGGGCGTGGTTACTCATGTGTCTCGTCTCGCTTTGATTTTTTCCTCTTAAACATCTCGAGCATACGATGCGTCACAAAAAATCCGCCAAAGATGTTAATTGACGCGAAAAATATAGCAATTGCACCTAAAATGTTGCTAAATGTCACTAAATCCGCATTATGGTCTCCTACCTGAAGGATGGCGCCGACAATAACGATGCCTGAAATTGCGTTGGTCACAGACATCAATGGGGTATGAAGCGCGGGGGTAACGTTCCAAACAACGTGATAGCCTACGAAAATGGCTAATACGAAAATTGAAATATTTTGAATGGTAAGTAATTCCGCCATAATTGCTCCTATATGAGCTTGCCTCCATTGGTTAATAAACACCCTTTGACAAGCTCATCCTCAAGATTAATGTTAATTTTTCCTGAGTCATCAAACAAGAGCTTGATGAACTCTAAAATATTGCGCGAATATAGTGCCGAAGCATCCGTGCTCAAAAGGCTTGGTAAATTTGTCAAACCAATCACCGTAACTCCATTAATCACAATGATCTGGTTAGCTTTCGTTAATGGGCAATTGCCTGACCCATCTATCGCAAGGCCTGCTGCCATATCCACAATCACAGATCCTGCTTTCATTTTCTTTACTGTTTCTCCAGATATTAGAATGGGGGGCTCCCGGCCTGGAATTAGCGCTGACGTAATAATGATGTCAGCCAATACTGCTTTCTCTGCTACCAATTGACTTTGCCTGTCTAGCCAAGATTTTGGCATTGGTTTAGCATAGCCCCCTTGACCAGCTGCATTTTCTTTTTCCTCATCCGTTTCAAACGGCACTTCAATAAACTTTGCCCCTAAGGACTCAATTTGTTCCTTAACTGCAGGCCTAACATCAGAGGCTTCTACCATTGCCCCTAAACGTTTTGCAGTTGCAATAGCTTGCAACCCTGCTACACCAGCGCCCAGTACAATAACCTTGGCTGCTTTTACAGTTCCTGCTGCCGTCATAAGCATTGGCATAAATTTTTTATAATAGTCTGCTGCTAAAATCACAGACTTGTAGCCGGCGATATTTGCTTGCGAGGATAGAACGTCCATCGACTGCGCCCGTGTATTTCTAGGCAATGCTTCTAAAGCAAATGCAGTAATGTTTTTTTTGAAAAAAAGATTTTTAAGTGTCTCATTGTAAGGCTCCAACAAACCCACAAGGCATTGATGCGGCTGAAGTTGTTCAACCTCATGTGAGCTTAAAGCGCGCACCTGCAGAATGAGATCAGCCCGTAATACTTCAGAGCGACTAACTAGTGTCGCCCCTTCATTTTGAAACATCTCGTCTGAAATAGCCGCACTTATTCCGGCACCGAATTCTACTAGAACCTCTTGATTAAGCGCTCTTAATTTTTTTACAGTCTCCGGGGTAGCAGCCACTCGCGCTTCGCCTATAAGAGTTTCTTTTACGATGCCTATCTTCACTAAGACGTCTCTCCACATTTGAGTTGATTGGCCGTTTCACAAATTTGAGAAAATGCGCTTGGATCAATCGAGCAGCGCCCTACTAAACCACCATCAATATTATCCATTGTTAATAAGGCTTCTGCGTTGTCAGGGGTCATACTCCCACCGTAAATAATCTTAACCTGTTTTGCATATTCTGAGTTTTTTTCTGCAATAATTTTACGAATCATCTCATGCATCTCATTAGCGGCTTTAGGTTTCGCAAAATTTTCAGTGCCAATTGCCCAGGCAGGTTCGTAAGCAAACACAGCTTTGTTCTTAAACATCAGTTCGAGCATTTGAGGATCAAGACTTCCCAATAACGCACGAACTTGACTCTCAACCACAGCTTTTGCGTTCCCCTTTTCCCGCTCGCCTTCCTTTTCTCCCACACAAAATATCGGGGTCAGATTTGCTTTGAGGGCTTGTGTAAATCGATTCGCAGCACTTTGAAAATTTTCACTGGTTAGCGCGCGCCTTTTAGAG
The DNA here is from genome assembly GCA_013205275.1 of Methylophilales bacterium. Classification (GTDB taxonomy): domain Bacteria; phylum Pseudomonadota; class Gammaproteobacteria; order Burkholderiales; family Methylophilaceae; genus BACL14. Next base: position 4,165 of record JABMNG010000171.1, read on the forward strand.
TGTCCAATAGTTGCATATCGGCATCCAAACTCTGCCACCATATAAGATGATATAGACCCGGTAAAGGCCCCATCCTCATATTGGCTAACATTTTGCGACCCCCAGGCAATATTGGTTCCTGACAAAATAGATTGGGCTCGCCATAAATAAGGGAAGGGAAGGCAAAGGGCAATGTCTAAATTATTAATCTTGCCTATCTTTGTTAATAGCGCTGTTAACATATCCTCGTTCCACTTTAATCGTCCGTGCATTTTTAAATTACCAACAATAAGTTTTTTGCTATGCATAATGTTTTGCCATGTCAGACAAGGAGACACTACTAATTTTGTCGGTATAGTCTGCGCTGCCAAAAGCTATAAAACGCTCCCAGACTTCTTGAGCACAAGCTGTTGCTACTTTTAGGAAATAACGAGAATCAAAATCATCTTTTTTTTCATGTATTGATTTTCCCATGCCAGCAGCATTGTCTAATAATTGCTTTTGTGTGATAAGCGCCACTTTTTTTTCCTTTTATCATTGAGGTCTCTTATGAGAGGGGTAAAAATAAATTGCATGGCTAAGCCCATTTTTCCACCGGGCACAACAATCGTATTTGGTCGCGTCATCATAGATCCATGCAGCATTCTTAATAAATAAGAAAAATCTACATTCGAGGGATCGCTAAATCGAATCACTACAAAACTTTCGTCAGCGCTTGGAATGTCTCGGGCAATAAAGGGGTTAGAGGTATCTACTAACGGTACCCGCTGAAAATTGATGTGGGACCTTGAGAATTGCGGGGTGATATGATGAATATAATCCGGCATTCGATTTAAAATCGTATCTATAACAGCTTCTTTCGAATAGCCACGAATCCTATTGTCTCGATGTAATTTCTGGATCCACTCTAGATTGATAATCGGAACCACACCAACTAATAAATCTACATGTTTAGCAACATCAGCGCCCGGCCCCGCATAACCACCATGCAATCCTTCATAAAATAAGAGGTCTGATGTTGCATTCACCCAGGGAGTTAAAGTTCCTGTTTTTTGGCCATAGATTCTGGCTTCCTCATCAGTATGAATGTAGCGCCTAGTTTTATATTTTCCCGTTTCTCCAAATATTCTAAAAGTATCGGCTAACTTACCTAATAAATTGGCGTCTGGACTAAAGTGACTAAAGTTAACGTCACCATTCTTTTCATTTTTTTTAATTAACTCATCCATTTCATGACGCTCATATTTATGAAATGCGTCCCCCTCAATCATACTGGCAGTGATACTGTCACGTGTGAAAATATGCTGGAAGCTATCTCTTACCGTCGACGTTCCTGAACCAGACGATCCAGTTACGGCAATAATTGGATATTTTTGTGACACACGTTGCTCCTTTTATTTTTTTTGACGCATTTAAAATGCTTAATCAAATGTCCTGATAATAATGTTTTACTAAATCGACCTCATTTTTAGAGCCCGCCACAACAGGGGCACGCTGATGAATATTATCTGACTTTATATCAAGAATACGATTAACACCATCCGTACATGAGCCCTTACTTTGTTCAATGATCAATGCCATGGGATTAATTTCATACATAAGGCGAAGCCGTCCAGCACGCTCTGGTTTTTTATTGTCCTTGGGATACAAATAAATCCCGCCACGCGTTAGCACGCGGCTTAGATCTGCAACCATTGATCCAATCCATCGCATATTAAAATCTTTTTTTCTAACATCTGTCTCGCCTAATAAACAATC
>JABMNG010000172.1 GCA_013205275.1 Methylophilales bacterium
GCCTTCGACCACTCGGCCAGCTCTCCTAGATATTACGGCGTAACGATACTTCAAACGACCTTAAAAATCAATAATATCTACGCCTTGTCTAATTCAAAGGCTTTATGGAGTGCTTTTACCGCAACATCAAGCATCTTTTCTTCTAAAATAATAGAGATCTTTATTTCGCTGGTCGATATGGTGCTGATATTAATGCCTTCGTGAGAGAGTGTCTTAAACATTTTGCTGGCGACTCCGGCATGAGATCGCATTCCAACACCTACAAGTGATAACTTTGCGATTTTATCATTTCCAATAATTTCTCGAGGGCTAATTTCTTTTTTCACCTGATTATTAAGGATATCAAGGGTCGCCTTTAGATCTCTCTTATGAACGGTGAATGTAAAGTCAGTTGTGCCATCTCTACTTACATTTTGAATAATCATGTCCACATCAATATTTGCATCCGCTATTGGGCATAGGATTTGATAGGCAATGCCAGGAGTGTCAGGAACTCCTAAGATATTGATCTCCGCCTCATCACGATTAAAGGCAATTCCAGATATAATTGGGTCTTCCATTTTTTCATCTTCCTCAAAGGTAATAATTGTACCGTCTCCATTCGCTTCGAAGCTGGAGAGGACCCTTAGTTTAACTTTATATTTACCAGCAAATTCAACAGATCTTGTTTGTAAAACTTTAGATCCTAAACTTGCCATCTCAAGCATTTCTTCAAAGGTGATTGATTTCAACCTTCTTGCTTCCTTTACTACTCGAGGGTCTGTGGTATAAATTCCATCGACATCCGTATAAATTTGACACTCATCTGCCTTTATCGCAGCCGCAATTGCCACCGCTGTTGTATCTGAACCCCCTCTACCGAGTGTTGTAATATTCCCCTCGTTATCCACACCCTGGAAGCCAGCCACCACAACTACAAGGCCTTTATCTAAATCATCTCTAATGACTTTTTCATCTATTTTTTGAATCCTCGCCTTAGTAAAGGCTTGGTCAGTTAAGATTTTTATCTGATGCCCTGCATAACTTTTAGCGGGAATTCCCATATTAATGAGCGCTAGAGCCGTTAACCCAGCAGTCACCTGTTCCCCCGTAGAAACAATTGCATCTAATTCTCTGGAGTCTGGAGTCTCCATAATTTCCTCAGCTAATCCAATAAGCTTATTGGTTTCACCAGACATGGCAGAGACCACCACAATAATTTGGTGACCTTCTTTTTTATACCTGGCAACACGCTCAGCAACTGCATTGATTCGATCTGCATTCGCAACCGATGTCCCACCAAATTTTTGAACAATTAATGACATAAATTATTTACTTAATTTTTTTTGAATGTCCGACATCGCTGTGTCGATCATTGAGATATTAGTGCCGCCAGCCATCGCCATATTTTTTCTCCCCCCACCTTTTCCATTGACTGCTTCACCAAGAGACTTCGCAATTTCACCTGCATCAACTTCGTTGGTCAGATTATCAGTAACGCCGACGGCAAAAGAGACTTTTCCTTCATGGCTTGAGGCTAATATTATAACGGCTGTTTTAAGTTTTTTCTTCAAATTATCAATCATTTCTCTGAGTTCGTTAGCCCCCTGATTGTTAACGGTTTGGGCTAAATAGGAGAACGATTTTATTTTTATGGCCTTAGCCAGGAGTTCATCACCCTCAGAACTTGCTAGCTTTGACTTTAATTGGTTAATTAATTTTTCATTATCCTTGATTTGAAGGATAAGCTGCTCGGCTTTTGCAATAACCTCACTGGGGTTTGTATTGAGACTTTTTGACAGGTGATCGATGAGGCTGTCTTGCTCTTTAAGCATGCTTAGAATATTAAGGCCGGTTGTCGCCTCAATTCTTCGGATTCCAGACGAGATCCCAGACTCAGATTGAATTTTAAATAAGCCGATATCCCCTGTTTGACTGACATGAGTGCCGCCACAAAGCTCTCGACTATTTCCAATGTCCAGCACACGAACCTTGTCACCATATTTTTCGCCAAAAAGCATCATAGCGCCTTCTTTCTGAGCTTCTGCAATGTCCATCGAGCGAGTTTCGGTTGCTTGATTTTTCATAATCTCGTTATTAACGATAGTTTCTATTTGGGCGATCTCATCTTTCGTCAGCGCCTTAGGATGAGAAAAATCAAAGCGTGTTCTGAGGGCAGAAACCAAGGATCCCTTTTGTTCGACATGATCACCGAGAGTAATTTTTAGTGCCTTATGAAGGAGGTGAGTCGCGGAGTGATTTCTTTTAATATGGTTCCGGTTGTCTTGATCTACTTTTGCCTGAAGTGGCTGGTTGGCTTGTATTTCGCCATTAATGACTTTGCCCCAATGCCCAAACACCCCATCCTTTATTTTAAACGTGTCCATAACGTCAAATAGGCCGCCCTCGGCATTCAGCATTCCTATGTCCCCAACTTGACCTCCTGATTCCGCATAAAAAGGTGTTTGGTCTAGAATGACAATGCCTTCTTCACCCTTATTAAGCGATGATATCAATTTACCGTCGTTAAATAGTGCAACCACGCTAACCTCGGAAACTGTTTCTTCGTAGCCTAAGAAAGTTGTTAAGGGGCCGTTGTATTCAAGGGTAATTTTATTCTTAAATTTTCCAGCCTCTCTCGCTCTATTTCTTTGAATATCCATGGAGGCATTAAATTCAATTTCATTCACCTGGATATTATTTTCTCTGCAAATGTCAGCAGTTAAATCTAAGGGAAAGCCAAAGGTGTCATGCAGCTTAAAAGCAACGTCGCCTGAAAGAATATTTAGTTTATTAGTTTTTATCTGTTGAATTTCATTTTCGAGGATGCCCATGCCATTTTCTATTGTCTCAAAAAATCTCTCTTCTTCCATTTTAATTTCTGATTGAATTTTTTTAGATTGTGATTCATTCAGTAGGTGGGTGCCCCCCATTACAACATTTAATATCTCAACGAGCCTATAAAAGAAAGGATGCCTTACTCCTAATTTATATCCATGCCGAATGGCGCGTCGAATAATCCTTCTTAAAACGTAGCCACGGCCTTCGTTTGAGGGTAAAACCCCATCACCAATTAAATAAGTGGTCGCACGTATGTGGTCTGCTAAAACCTTAAGTGAGGGGTGATTGGTATCCTGTGTTTTGGTAATATCAGAGGCGTGCTGGATTAGTGTTTTAAAAATATCAATTTCATAGTTTGAGTGCACGCCTTGAAGGATGGCAGTAATTCTCTCAAGACCCATTCCAGTGTCTACCGAAGGTTTGGGCAGTGAATGCATCACGCCTTTTTCATCGCGATTGAATTGCATAAATACTAAATTCCAAATTTCTATAAAGCGATCTCCATTCTCATCTCTTGAGCCAGGGGGGCCGCCTGGAATTTCCTCCCCATGATCATAAAATATCTCGCTACATGGACCACAGGGACCAGTGTCACCCATCATCCAGAAATTATCGGACGCATACTGAGAGCCTTTATTATCACCTATGCGGATAATTTTATTGTCCGGCAATCCAATCTTTTTAGACCATATATTGTAGGCGTCTTCGTCATCAGCATAAACGGTCACTAATAATTTTTCTTTTGGTATCTGGTATGTGTTGGTTAGGAGATCCCATGCATAGTTAATAGCATCCTCTTTAAAATAATCTCCAAAACTAAAATTTCCTAACATCTCAAAAAAAGTATGATGCCTTGCGGTGTAACCGACATTTTCTAGATCATTGTGCTTGCCGCCGGCCCGCACACATTTTTGACTTGATGCGGCCTTAACGTATTTCCTTTTTTCAAGACCTAGAAAGGTGTCCTTAAATTGATTCATACCAGCATTTGTGAATAGAAGCGTGGGATCGTCATGAGGCACCAAGCTGCTAGAATCGACAATATGATGCCCTTGCTTCTCAAAGTAGCTGAGAAACATTGAACGTATTTGTTGGCTAGTTAACATTTTCATAATACTCAAATGATTTCCCGGATAAAATTTTCTGAATAACGGATGAATCAATCCCCCGCCCCTGCAGAAACCTTATCTGTTTAATTTTTTCCTGATTGTCTTGAGGCGGGCCTTTAAATTTCTTTTTCCATATTGCTTGTGCCAGAGAAAATTCCTCTGCCCTTATGGAGCCTATCGCTTCACTTATAATCAGTTCGTTTACGCCCCTTATTTTTAGTTCGTAGGCAATTTTTTTTATGCCATATTTAATTTTTTTTGAAAAAATATATTGCTCAGCAAACCTCTTGTCTGATAACCACGCATTGCTCTCAAGGTCGCTGAGCATAATTTCTATTTCGTGTTTATCAATGTCAAGAGACGCAGCATAAGCTGAAATTTTTTTCCTTAACTCAGCTCTGGAGTACTCCCTCTTACCTAAATAATATAGGGCTCTTTTTTTTAAGGAGGTAAGTGGGCGTTGGTCAGACTTCGTCAGTTTCTATAAGCTCCTCATCCTCATCCTCATCAATAATTTTGACGCTGGCAAGGATTGAATCGCTCCGAATTAGATTTTCAATTTCTTTTGAAATTTCTGGGTTTTCTTTCAAAAACTCCCGTGCATTGTCTTTTCCTTGGCCAATTTTTTCACCCTTATAGGCATACCAGGATCCAGATTTCTCAATGAGATCAAGTTTGACCCCTTGTTCAATAATTTCACCCTCCAATGAGATTCCTTCACCGTAGAGCACGTCAAATTCAGCCTGCCTGAATGGAGGCGCAACCTTATTCTTTACGACTTTAACCCGTGTTTCTGCACCAATAACCTCATCACCTTTTTTAATTGCGCCAATGCGTCGAATGTCTAATCGAACGGAGGAGTAAAATTTAAGTGCGTTACCACCGGTTGTAGTTTCGGGGTTACCAAACATTACACCAATTTTCATGCGAATTTGGTTAATAAAAATAACCAAGGTATTAGTTTTTTTAATGGTCCCGGTTAACTTTCTAAGGGCTTGGGACATTAATCTTGCCTGAAGGCCCATGTGTGAATCGCCCATGTCCCCTTCAATCTCTGCCCGAGGCGTAAGTGCGGCAACGGAATCAATAACGATAATGTCAATTGAACCACTCCTAACAAGCATGTCCACAATCTCCAATGCTTGTTCGCCTGTATCGGGTTGGGAGACTAATAACTCTTCAATATTAACCCCTAGTTTTTTAGCGTATTGCGTGTCTAAAGCATGCTCGGCGTCAATAAATGCTGCAGTACCGCCAATTTTTTGCATCTGGGCGATGACCGACAATGTAAGTGAGGTTTTTCCTGAGGATTCTGGGCCATAGACTTCAACGACCCTGCC
>JABMNG010000173.1 GCA_013205275.1 Methylophilales bacterium
ATCTCGTCTAATGACATCATTACAGCTTTTAATAAGGAGCATATCCAGCTACCCGGCGGCTTTTTAGTTAACGAACAATCTGAAAAGATGATAAAACTAGATCTGGAATTTCATAGGACGGCCGATATTGCAAATATGGTAGTTGCGTACAAGAATGGTGCATCTATTAAAATTAATGACATTGGTAATGTTGAAGATGGGCTAGAAGATTACCGTCAAATGGCAAGGTTTAATGGAATACCTACAATTGGACTCGGAATTGTTAAGGTCGCTAACTCAAATACAGTAGATATTATTAATAAAGTGAAGGAAAAATTAGAGGATGAAATTATTCCAAATTTACCTGCTGGCGTTGAAATAAAAATCTCTACTGATGACTCAATATTCATTAAACAGATGGTGAAGTCACTTCAAAGTCATATTCTAGAGGGCACATTACTTGCCGCCCTGATTGTTTTATTCTTCTTAAAATCAATTCGCTCAACATTTATTATTGCAATTACTATTCCAATTTCATTATTAGGGGCAATTGCTGTCATGTTTTTCTATGGCTATACTTTTAACAGCATGACGCTGTTAGCATTAATTCTTCTAATCGGAGTTGTGGTCGACGATTCGATTGTTGTCCTAGAAAACATTTTTAGACACCAAAAAAATATAGACTCGAACATTTTTAATGCTGCTATTAACGGCAGCAAAGAGGTTATATTTGCTGTTATTGCATCTTCGGTTGCATTGGTATGTATCTTTGCGCCTGTTATATATATGGATGGCATCATAGGTCGATTCTTTGAGTCATTTGCTGTGGTTGTAACTGCGGGGATAATAGTTTCACTGATTATCTCACTGACCCTCACTCCAATGTTGTGTTCAAAATTTCTTTCAATGAAAGAACGTAAAATCCCATGGCTAGAAAAATTAGAACAATTTTTTAATAAATTAGAAAGCAACTACAAAAGGTTATTAGTTTGGACGTTAAATCACCGAATAAAAGTTCTTTTAATTAGCTTATTAGTTGTTCTATCGAGCGGCTTGATTTTTCCTAAAGTAAAAAAAGAATTTGTTCCGGAAACTGATGAGTCTCGCTTTACTGTTCGATTCAAAACACCATTAGGTTCAAATATGGACTACACCTACCAAAAACTTCTTGAGGTTGAAAATGTTATTCAAGAATTTAATGAAAACATTGAGGGGGTTTTCTCATCTATAGGACTTGGCAGCCAGGGACAAGTTAATAGTGGCTATATAAGTGTTCGACTTAAGTCGAAGAGTGAACGAAGTCTTTCACAGGTAGAAATTATGAAGCAAATGAAAAAGAAATTTAATTCCCTATCGGGAGTTAGGGCATTCCCAGCTGGCGTCTCTATTGCAGGGGGGCAAAGATCGGAAAAACTTCAATTCTCATTAATTGGTCCTAGTATCGAGCGGGTTGCAGAATTAGCTGCTCAACTCCATGAGGAGCTTTCTGAGAACTTAGGAATGGGGAAAATTGATCTGGATTTACAGCTTAATCTGCCGCAGGTAATTGTAGATATCGACCGTGAAAGAGCCTCGAGTTTTGGAATTTCAGCCAGGGATATAGCAGAGTCTATATCCGTACTTAGTAATGGTTATGATGTAGCTAAGTTTAATGATTACCCAGGTGATGGTCAGCGATATGACATTAGGCTGAAAGCGGTCTCAGGCTCATTTAATCAGATTGATGATTTAAATAAAATTTATATTCGCTCTAAAAGTGGGGGTTTAGTAAGGCTAGATAGCATTGCTAAATTTCATCAGGAGTTAGGCCCGGCAGTTGTAGGTCGTGAAGACTTACAATATTCAGCAAATTTTTTGTCTGATCCAGATATGGCATTGGGTGACGCTCTAAAATATGTAAATGAAACAGCTAATAAGATTCTCCCGGGAGAGTACTCCATTAAACTTTCGGGCCAAGGAAAAGAATTCGCAAAAACAATCAATAATCTAATTTTTGTTTTTACATTGGCAACCGTTCTCTTGTACATGGTGCTTGCTAGTTTATTTAATTCTTTTTTTCAGCCACTTATAGTTATGTTAGCTCAGCCGCTTGCGGTAGTTGGTGGGATCATGCTTCTTTGGATATCCGGAAACTCTTTGAATATCTACTCTATGATTGGAATGGTCTTGCTGATTGGTTTGGTGGCGAAAAATTCTATACTTCTGGTAGACCTCACTAATCAGTTAAGAGAAAAAGGAAAAGAAACGAATGCTGCATTGCTTGAGGCATGCCCCATAAGGCTTAGGCCGGTTCTTATGACATCATTAACGTTAATATTAGCATTACTTCCGGCAGCCTTAGGTTATGGGGCAGGCTCAGAAGAGAATGGGCCATTAGCTGTTGCTGTAATTGGGGGGATGATATCCTCAACGCTACTTACACTTATAGTAATTCCCGCCGCATACTCTCTTTCTGCCGGGCTTTTAGATAAAAATATAAAGAACAATAAAAATAAAAAAGAGAGTTAAACCCGA
>JABMNG010000174.1 GCA_013205275.1 Methylophilales bacterium
AGATAAGCCTGCTAAAAAGCCTGCTAAAAAAGAAGCTAAGAAAGAATCAGTGTCTGATGAGCCAAAAAATGGTGGGACTACCAACCTAGGTGCACTTCTTCAAGCAAAGCTTGACGATAAAAAATAATGACTAAATCAAAACTCATTAATCTTTTAGCTAGTCGATTTTCACAATTAGTTCATAAAGATGCAGAGCTTTCTGTAAAAACAATCCTTGATGCAATGAGTAACGCATTAATTAAAAAACAAAGGATTGAAATAAGAGGCTTTGGGAGTTTTAGTTTAAATTATCGACCACCGCGCCTTGGAAGAAATCCAAAATCAGGAGAAAAAGTTAACGTTCCTGAAAAATATGTGCCACATTTTAAGGCGGGTAAAGAGCTTAGATCAAGAGTTGACAAGTAATTCATACATCAATACATTAAAAGCATATCTCCCAAAAGATATGCTTTTTTTTTAAAATTAAAGTAATGTTCGCTTATGGTTGAATTTGAATTTTGGTGGCTTCTAGTAATTCCATTCTTTTTTGGTTTGGGCTGGTCTGCGGCCAGAATTGATATTCGTCAAATTATCTCAGAGAGCACAGACTTTCCATCGTCACTTTTTAAGGGACTTAACTACTTAATCAAGAACCAGTATGAAAAAGCGGCAGAATCCTTTGGGGACGCTTTGAAGATTAACAACGAATCGCTAGAGATACATTTTGTCCTAGGTAGTATTTATCGAAGAAATGGGCAGCTCGATAAAGCAATTAATCTTCATATTGAGCTACTTGATACTAGGGAGCTAAATATCAAGCAAAGAGAGTCAGTTAAGGCTGAGCTAGCTCTTGATTACTTTAAGGCGGGATTATACGACCGAGCTGAAGAGCTTCTCCTACAATTAAACAAAGAAAATTACCACCAGTTCTCTCTAAACACTTTACTCGAAATTTATAGTAAAGAAAGGGAGTGGAATAAGGCAATTGAGACAGCTACTCAACTAGAAAAAATTTCAGGAGTATCATTTAGGGACAATATAAGTCAGTTTTATTGTGAAATTGCTGTGATTTTTATACTCGAAAAAAAGAATGCTTTAGCAAAAGACTCATTAATGAAGGCTCTTGATGAATACAAAAACTGTGTCAGAGCAAATATTCTCCTTGGTGATGTTAGTGAGGTAGAAGGGAGGTTTGAAGAGGCTATTTCATATTGGAAAAAGATTGAGTATCAACAACCAGAATATCTAGGGCTTGTTGCATCTAAAATTCTTAGCGCATATCAGCGCATAAATATGCCTAATGAGGGAATTGCAGTGCTCTCTAGATACTACGAGCTTTATAAACTTAAAACATTGTCAGGTGTTTTGTACGCAGCAACAATGTCGAACGAAGGACCTGAAAAGGCAGAAAGCATGGCTCGGAATGAATTAATTCAAAGGCCAAGTCTATCAGCGCTTGATCAGCTATTTGAGGCTCAAGCAATTGGTAAAACTAATGAAATAAGCAATATTGAGCTAATTCAACAAACTATTAAGAATGCAATTGGTGATCGTAGATTTTACGCCTGTAAAAAATGTGGGTTTAAAGCAAGGCAGTTTCATTGGCAATGCCCAGCCTGTAATGGATGGGAGTCCCTACCCTCTGAGCCAATAGATATTATCCTTGACAATAAAATATGATATTAAATAACCCAAAACTATTTGTTGCGCTAGATTTCGATACTCTTGAAGATGTAAAAGAGTTCGGACAGAAAATAACGCCTGAGAAATGTGGCGTTAAAGTAGGTAAAGAACTGTTTACCTTAGGCGGCCCTTCTATTGTGGAGTGGTTTCAAAATAAAAATTTTGATGTTTTTTTAGATCTCAAGTTTCATGATATTCCAAACACAGTCAAAAAGGCCTGCTATGTAGCATCAAAACTTGGAGTATGGATGTTAAATGTTCATGCTATGGGTGGTAATGAAATGTTAAATGCGGCCAAGGAAGGTGTGGATCAGTCAAATGAAGATCCATATTTAATTGCCGTCACTATTCTAACAAGCATGAACAACAAAGACCTAAATGATATCGGAATTATGCATTCTGTAAGCGATGAAATTTTAAAGTTAGCAATGAATGTTGCATCCCATAAGCTCGACGGAATAGTTTGTAGTGCAAATGATATTAGGGATATTAAGGCCTTTCTCCCGAAAAACTTTGTATATGTAACACCTGGGATCAGACTAAACTCAGAAGAACAAGATGATCAAAAACGAATTATGACACCAGAAGCTGCAATTCAAGAAGGCTCCAATGTTCTTGTAGTAGGTCGCCCAATCACAAGATCTAAAACGCCAGATGATGTAATAGAGGAAATACTTAAACGAATTAGTTAGAGTTTTGACTCAACATTTCATCAATACTAATCTGCTCTAAACGTGTCATTAAATGAGTGTACTGAGAGATAGTCACTATATCTTTATGAATAAGATTGATTGACTTAAAATCTGATTCTCCGTAAAAGCTTGCAATTTTTGATGTTAGGTTTGGCATAACCGGCGCATAGTATATTGAAAGTATCCTAAAACTCTGCAAAGCAGCTGAGCATATCTGATGAAGTGGGGACATAGAGACTTGTTCTGCTTCATTTTTTGCGAGAATCCAGGGCGCTAATCGGTTGACATATTCATTCACCCTTTCGGTAAAAGACATTAATAATCGATTTAATTTACTAAATTGCCTGGCCTCATAAAGCCCAACAACCTCTTCTTTTATAGCAAGTAATTCATTTATAAGCTCATGGGACTCGGTATGCGTAATTTTTTCGGCTGAAATAATAGTATTGCTAAAGTACTTAGTAATAAAGCCGGATGTTCTACTAGGTATATTAATAAATTTACCAACTAAATCACTATTAACTTTCGCAAGAAAATCATCTAGATTTAGATCGATATCCTCCATTGAGTCATTAAGTTTAGAAAAGTAATAATATCTTAGGTAGTCAGGATTTTTTATTGTATCTAAATAACTACGCGCTGTTACAAAGGTGCCACGTGACTTAGACATCTTCTCATTGTTAACCGTCAGAAAACCATGAGCATAAATTTTTGTAGGTGTTCTATAGCCAGAAAAAGAAAGGGTTGCTGGCCAAAATAGCGCATGAAAATATAAGATATCCTTACCAATAAAGTGTATTAACTCAGTTTCACTACCCTCTTTCCAATACTCATCGAATGACAAGTTTCTGTCATCTGCTAACTTCTTAAAACTCGCCATATAGCCAATTGGAGCATCTAGCCATACATAAAAAAACTTTCCAGGGGCATCTGGAATTTCGAAACCAAAATACGGAGCGTCTCGTGAGATGTCCCAGTCGGACAATCCTGCTTTAAACCATTCTTTAAGCTTGTTGCTTGCTTCGACCTGGAGCGTTCCAGAGTTTGTCCACGCATCCAAAAATTCTTCGCACTCAGAAAGTTTAAAGAAAAAATGATCTGTTTTCTTTTTTATTGGTGTGGTGCCTGAAATGACCGAGTAAGCGTTAATTAATTCAGTAGGATTATATGTTGACCCACAAGACTCGCAAGAGTCCCCATATTGATCCATGGCTTTACATTTAGGGCATTGTCCCTTAATAAAGCGATCAGGTAAAAACATTTCCTTTTGACTGTCATAGAACTGCTCAATCTCTTTCATTTCTATTTTATTATTTTTAACTAGAGCCTTATAGATAGACTCGGAAAGTACTTTGTTTTCAATAGAATTAGTTGAGTAAAAGTTATCAAATGAAATATTGAAATCTGAAAAATCTTGGGAATGCTCTTTATGCACCATATCAACCAACTGTTCTGGGGTAATATTTTCTTTCTCGGCTCTCAGCATAACTGGGGTGCCGTGGGTATCATCTGCACATACGTAATACAGATCATTTCCAGCTAACCTTTGGTGGCGACACCAGATATCAGTTTGAATGTATTCAACTAGGTGCCCAAGGTGTATACTGCCATTTGCATATGGTAACGCTGATGTAACAAGAATTTTCCGCATTGACTTCATTCGAGGTATTTGTTTAATAAGGGAATATTCTATCAAATTACCAACCCAATCACATTAGTTAAAATAATTTTTTAGAAAGAAATAAGCTATGGAAGATATAATTAAAGAAATATTATTAAACCTAACTCATGTCAATTATGAAGAAAGTTTTATAAAAGAAAGAAATGTAAGGTCAATTTCAGTTCAAAAAGATAAGGTTGAAATTTCTATTGAACTAAACTTTCCAATTGTTTTGCTAGAAAATGAATTTAAAGCTCTTATTGCTAATGAAATAGAGATGCTAATAAAGATTCCAGTTCAAATTTATTTAACTCAAAAAATTAAGAGCCATCAAGCACAGAAAGGCATTAGCCTGATAAAGGGAGTTAAAAATGTAATTGCAGTAGCGTCTGGTAAGGGTGGGGTTGGAAAATCATCCACTGCTGTTAATCTTGCCTTGGCTTTAATGAACGAAGGCTCAAGGGTGGGTATATTAGATGCTGATATTTATGGGCCAAGCCAGCCTCAGATGCTAGGCATTAATCAAAAGCCTGAGAGCAAAGATGGTAAATCTATGGAGCCTCTTATTGCTCATGGGCTGCAAGTTATGTCTGTTGGCTTTCTAGTGGATCAAGAAACACCTATGATCTGGAGGGGCCCTATGGTAACTAATACTCTGGAGCAGTTACTAAAAGAAACAAACTGGGATAATCTTGATTATTTAGTAATTGACCTTCCTCCAGGCACGGGAGATATTCATCTGACATTAGCGCAAAAAATTCCAGTAACAGGGGCAATAATAGTCACCACACCTCAGGACATTGCACTCTTGGATGCTCGAAGAGGTTTAAAAATGTTTGAGAAAGTAAATGTTCCTATTATAGGAATCGTAGAAAATATGTCGACCCACATTTGCACTAATTGTGGGCATGAAGAGCATATATTTGGCCATGGAGGGGGAAATAAAATGTCGATTGACTACAACACTCTTTTATTAGGAAATCTACCTCTAGACATCTCCATAAGAGAGCAACTTGACAATGGGAATCCATCGGTAGCTGCAGATCCAACCAGTAAAATTTCAAAAATTTACCAGACAATTGCTCAAAAAGTTGCATATAAAGTTTCAGAGCTCGCTGAGGATCACAGCGGAAAATTTCCAAATATTGTTATTCAGAATAGCTAAACTAAGTCGTAAGTTAATACCTTGACATTATTATTAGCGGAAATCAGTGAGGCTGGAGTTAAATTTTCATTAATCCATGCCTGAAAGGCTTTTGCTTTATTTTTTCCAGTGACAAGAAAAATAATATCCCTGGCATTAGTTAATCCTCTAACAGTTAATGAAACTCTTTCACTGGGTAGCTTTGGGGCATTATAGACTGGAATTACCGACCTACGATCGTCCCATTCGTGCCCAGGAAAAAGGCTTGCAATATGTCCATCTTCGCCAAAGCCTAATAATACTAGATCAAATTTCGGTGCTTTAAGAACGATATTCTCATACTCACTTGCTGCCTTTTCGTTTCCAATTTCTCCGCGAATAGGAAATATTTGTGTGGAAGGGATATTGCAGTGCATAAACCAACTTTCAGAAGCCATCACACTATTTCTTTCGGAATTATTCTCAGCTAGGCATCGTTCATCGCCGAAGTAAACATACCAGGCCGACCAGTCAGTCTGTGCCTTTGCTAATTTTGAGTATATGGACTTAGGAGTGCTGCCCCCACAAAGAACAATTGAAAATGAGCCTCTCTCCTCAATTGCTTTATTTGCTAAGTTGGCAATGATTGAAGCTGCAGAGTCCTCAAACTCCGACTTCTCTTTAAATGATTGCTGAATAATGTTATGTCGTTCCATGAATTTCTCAAGATTAATGAAATTTCCTTGTTGGTATTTGCTATAATTGCGAAGTCAAAAAATTAGCAAGAAAAATAATCCAAAAGATTAACAAATTTTACACTTATACAAAAGGAATAAAATGAAAATAGCAATGCTAGGTCTCGGAAAAATGGGTGGCAATATGTCTGCAAGGCTTATTAGGAATGGGATATCGGTTGTAGGATACGACAATAATAAATCTATAGTTACACAGCTTGTAGATAATGAAAACCTGATTGGAGCCGACTCAGTCTCCGATGCGCTATCAAAATTAGATGGGCAGAAGATAGTATGGATGATGCT
>JABMNG010000175.1 GCA_013205275.1 Methylophilales bacterium
CCCACATCTGAGCCAGTCACCTTAAATTTTAGGTTGTGCATGACTTCTGCAATTCCAGACATTCCAGAACCACCAATACCAACAAAATGTATATTGTTTATTTTATTTTTCATGGACCAACACCTTCATACAATGCTTCAATATTTCTTGTGAAGCATTCTGTCTTTTTTTACTTCTGATATTAGTAGCCATATTTAAACATTCTTTGCGTGTTATTTTTATAAGTAACGACATCAAGTCATTTTCCATGCTTTCTTGCTTAATTATATATCCACCTTTTTTCTCCTCAATAATTTTCGCATTAAAGAGTTGGTGATTATCAACAGCGTAAGGGTATGGGATTAAAATACTAGCAATTCCAACCTCACAAATTTCAGTAACTGTAAGCGCTCCAGATCTAGCAATAATTAAATCAGCCCATTCATACTTTTTATCCATATCATGGATAAAGTCTATGATATCCACTTCAACATTAAGCTTCTTATAATTATTTATGAGGTCGTTATAATGTTTAGAGCCTGATTGATGAATCACTGTAATTCTTTTTGTTTTATTCACTATTTCAAATATTTTTGGTAAATAATTGTTAAGCTGTTGTGCTCCTAAGCTTCCGCCAAGCACCAATATCCTCAATGAGCCTTTTCGAGCATAAAATCTACCTAGAGGTTCTCTTGTCTTATATATTTCTTCTCTAATAGGGTTACCTATAACCTTCATATTTTTTACGTTAGTTTTAAATCCAGAAAAACTCACGTTGGCAATCATGCTTATTACTCGATTACTTAACCCAACTAACGCATTCTGCTCATGAATGATAAGATGAATCCTCATAATTTTTGCTGCAATTGCTACTGGGACTGAAATATATCCACCCATAACTAACACAATCGATGGATTTAATTTTCTAATTGCTATGAAGGCTTGAATCGTTGCATACGTTAATAATAAGGGTAGCTTTAGCCATCTCAATACCCCCTTTCCTCTAACTCCCTGCATCCAAATTGGAGAAAATTGAATCTTATTTTTATCTACCAAATGATTCTCCATGCCATCTGGTGTCCCTAGCCATGAAACTTTAAATTCATTTTTTTGAAAGTATTCTGCTAGTGCTAATCCTGGATAAATGTGTCCTCCAGTGCCTGCCGCAGCAATCAGTATTCTTTTATTATTTATAATATTGCCCCCTCATATTACCTCTATTTTCATAGTCAATTCTTAGTACAATTGCTAGCGCAATCATATTCATTAAAATTCCGCTTCCCCCATATGATAGAAGCGGAAGTGTTAGCCCTTTAGTGGGAAATAGGCCTAAATTAACACCCATATTAATTATTCCTTGTACCGCAAACCAGATAGCAATCCCCTGAGCCATAAGTGCTGCAAAGTGCCTTTTATTTTGTATGGACTCCTTCGCAATTCCAAATATTTTTAATACCAAATATGCAAACAGCCCTATCACTATAGTGACCCCAAATAGACCAAACTCCTCACCCAATACTGCCAATAAAAAATCTGTATGTGCTTCTGGTAAATACTGAAGTTTTTCTACGCTACCCCCCAACCCAACCCCAAAAAACTCACCCCTACCAAATGCAATTAATGAATGTGTTAATTGATAACCTTTTCCATAGGGGTCTGACCATGGGTCTAAATATCCGATTATCCTTTCCGTACGATATGGGCTTGATTTAATTAAAAGATAAAGACCAATTGGAGAGAATATTATTAGCCCTAGAAAAATTTTATAGGATAGCCCACCTAGAAATAAAATACCCATAGCAATCATAGTTATCACAGTTAATGCACCAAAATCTGGCTCCAATAATAATAAAAATCCTGTAAATATAATTACACCTAACATAGGAAGAAATCCTTTGACGATAGTCCTCATTTGTTTTGATTTTCTTAAAACATAGTCAGAGGCATACATAATCGTAAATAATTTTACTGCCTCTGATGGTTGAAAATTAACTATTACTAATGATATCCATCTTCTTGCCCCGTAAACCTTAATTCCAATTCCTGGGATTAAGACAATAACTAACAATATAATCCCGAATATAAATAAATATGGCGCCATTTTTTGCCAAAAATAAACCGGGATTAAAAAAGTTAAATACCCTAATAAAAAACCAATTAATATATAAATGGATTGTCGTATTAAATAAAAATAATTTTGATAGTGGGAGGACTTACTTGCTGCAGCCATATCGATGGAAGATGAATAAACCATTATCAGACCAATCCCAAGAAGCAATAATGATGTCCAAATCAAACCATAGTCTGCGCTTGGTACATTGTACTTTTTTTGGAATGAAAATATTCTCATTAGACTAGGCTGGAGACAATTGATTTGAAGTCATCGCCTCTTTCAATATAGTTCTTGTACATACCATAACTAGCACATGCAGGAGCCAGTAATATAATGTCACCTGAGTTTGCGTCATTAAATGCTAGTTGAACTGCCTCTTTCATTGTCCCGAGAATCTTTATTTCAATTTTTTTTATATTTCTACATGCATTTTTTAATAGGAGCGCATCTTTACCTATTAAATACATTCCACTTACTGAGCTTTTAACACAATCATAAAGTAATGTAAGATCTTGGCTTTTACTGTCGCCACCAGCAATCAGAAAAATATTCTTTCCTTCAAATGAGTTAATGGCTGCAATTGCAGAAGCTACGTTAGTTGCCTTTGAGTCATTATAAAAAATAATGCCATTGATTTCCGCTACCCGCTCTAATCTGTTATTTATTGCAGGGAATCCTTTAAGTACCCCTTCAATATCTATAAATTTATGATCAAAAACCTTAAATACAGCAATAACAGCCATAACATTCAATTGGTTATGTTTTCCTATGAGATTAATATCGCTTATGTTAATTTTTGTATTTAGATCATCCACGATATATGTTTTTTTATTTTCTTTCTTGATGCCATATGCATTTTTTTTATTCTGAATTAACTCAGAAAATACTATTGCATCTTGAATGTTCCAATTTTTTATCACTTCATCATCAATATTTATGATTTTATTTTTGGATTGATTTAATATTGATCTCTTTGATAGGGCGTAATCATTAAAGGAATCATATCTATCCATATGGTCCTCTGTAATATTCAGAATCATTCCCACATCAAATATAAGTTGATTGCTTATTTCTAGCTGAAAACTTGAAAGCTCTAGAATAATGATATCTAGCTCATTGATATTATTCATGCTTAGGATTGGAAGCCCAATATTACCAGCGGCTTTTGCTTTATAACCCGCCTTTAGAAAAAGATGTTCTAGCAATGTACAAACAGTTGTCTTTCCATTGGTACCAGTTACCCCGATAATTTTTATTTTTTTTCTATCAACTTCTTGAGAAAATATTGCGAGGTCATTAATAAATGGAATACCTTTTTTCCGGATACTCTTCAGCTTAGGACTTCTAAGATCTATACCAGGGCTTATTGCAACACAGTCTATATTTAAAAAGTATTCTTCCTCTAGAGGTCCACTAAAGTAATTAATAGCTCTCGCATCATTCAATGTCCTTCGTATTCCCTGAATTGATTGGTCTTTGTCATACACGGAGAAATTAATATTTTTATTGCTTAAATATTGTGCAATTGAGTGCCCCGTTTTACCCATTCCAACTATCAAAATATGTTGAAATTCATTGATATTCATCATCGAATTTTTAAACTCGCCAACCCAATAAGAACCAACATCATCGTTATAATCCAAAACCTTACAACCACTTGTGTTTCTTTCCATCCTTTTTTCTCATAATGATGATGAAGAGGGGCCATTAGAAAAATTCTTTTGCCAACCCCATATTTTTTTCTAGTAAATCTAAAATATGAAACCTGCAATGCAACTGAGATTGTTTCAACGACAAATACACCTGCCATAATCATCAGCACAATTTCTTGCCTTACTATCACTGCAATTGTTCCCATAGCAGCCCCAATTGACAATGATCCTAAGTCACCCATGAATACTTCGGCCGGATATGCGTTGAACCATAAGAATCCTAGTCCCGCACCAGCGAGAGCTGCACAAAAAATAGTTAATTCTCCAGCACCTTGAATGTAAGGAATTCCCAAATAAGATGAAAATATTGTATTACCAGATAAGTACGCAAAGAGGCCAAGAGCACTAACAACCATAACCGCTGGCATAATGGCTAGCCCATCTAAACCGTCTGTTAAATTTACAGCATTACTGCTACCTACGATTACAATATAAGCAAGCAAAATGAACCCTACTGCGCCTAATGGGATGCTGGTATTTTTAATAAATGGTATTAATAGTTCTGTGGCTTCTGGCGCTGAGGCTGTCACTAAAATATATCCAGCAACACTAAACCCAACAATTGACTGTAATCCGTATTTTTGTAAGGCAGATAAGCCATCCGACTTTTTTTTCTTTATTTTACTATAATCGTCAATCAATCCTATTAGCGCAAATGCTGTTGTTACAATTATTAAAAGCCAAATATAGCGATTACCTAAATCCGCCCATAATATTGTCGTGATTATAATAGCAATTAATATTAAACCCCCTCCCATGGTCGGAGTTCCTGTTTTCTTAAGATGCTCTTCAATTCCATCTGTTCTAACATATTGTCCAAAACTATAGTCACCCAGTTTTCGAATGAACCAAGGACCCAATACAAATGATATTATTAGTGCCGTAATAATCGCGAGCACGGCTCTTAGCGATATGTAATTAAAAATATGGAAGGCGCTGTAGTCTTTAGCGAGCCAATTAAAAATCTCTAGTAACATATGTATCCTTTATCTATAAAATTTTATTGATAATTTCTTCCATTTTCATAAAGCGTGAGCCCTTGACTAGTATCACACTGTCTTCATTCATTAATTTACTCAATGAATCAAGCAGATCTTCTTTTGACTCATACCACTTTCCCTGCTTAATTGATTTTGTCATAGATGCCTTCATATTCTCACCAATTGCTAATGTGAAATGGATATTAGATGAATTAATGTAACTAATAACATCATCATGAAA
>JABMNG010000017.1 GCA_013205275.1 Methylophilales bacterium
ACACGTTTAACACCAGGAGTAAGTACTTCGTCTTTATATTTTTTATCTTGTCGGTCAAAAGCTTGGGTACAAGGCATTGAAACAACTCGCGCATTTATTCCTGCTTCTTTAAGTGCAGCTTGTGACTGAACTGCAAGATCAACTTCTGAGCCTGTTGCAATTAGTATCACATCTGCTTTCCCATCAACATCAGAAAGTACATATCCGCCTTTTCTAATATCCGAAATTTGAGTTGCAGACCGTGCATTAAAGGCTGTACCTTGTCGGCTTAACACCAAACTTGTAGGGTTATTAATATTTTCAATGCCCACCACCCAGGCTGTTGCTGTTTCTGTTTCATCACATGGGCGCCAAACTTCCATGTTTGGAATAAAACGAAGTCCTGATGTCGTTTCAATTGGTTGATGTGTTGGTCCATCTTCGCCCTGGCCAATAGAGTCATGCGTCAATACATAAATAACGCGTTGCTTCATCAATGCTGCCATTCGCATACCATTTCTCATATAATCGGAAAACATATGGAAGGTCCCACCAAATGGAAGAAGTCCGCCATGCAGCGCCATACCGTTCATAATAGACGCCATACCAAATTCACGCACACCATAAGATATATAGTTCCCTGGTTTTTTTCCACTCACGTGCTCAAAACTCGAACAGCTAGTTAAGTTAGATCCAGTTAAATCTGCAGAGCCTCCTAAAAATTCAGGAAGAACTTGTGCTAATGCAGAAATAACATTTTGCGATGACTTTCTAGTTGCAGCTTTTTCTGCTTTATCATTTGCACCCTGAATTAAGGCATTTGCCTGTTTTTTCCAGTCTTTAGGCAATTCATTTGCCATTCTTCTTTTAAATTCAGCTGCTAACTCAGGAAATTCTTTTGCATACGCATCAAAATTTTTATTCCATTCTTCTTCTCTTGCATTACCTTTGTCTTTTTGATTCCATCCATCATATACGTCTTGAGGAATTACAAAAGGAGCATGATTCCATCCTAGTTCTTTTCGTACTAATGCAACCTCATCTTCACCTAGCGCAGCTCCATGACAATCATGAGATCCTGATTTGTTTGGTGAGCCTTTACCGATGATTGTTTTACAACAGATCATGGTAGGTTTGTCAGTCACTTTTTTAGCTTCTTGTATGGCTTTCTGAATTGCTTCTGGATTATGTCCATCAACATTTCGGATTGCATGCCAGCCATAGGCTTCAAAACGAGCTGCCGTATCATCGGTATACCAACTCTCAATATGACCATCAATGGAAATACCATTATCATCCCAAAATGCAATTAACTTACCTAGCCCCCAAGTACCAGCTAATGCACAAGCTTCATGTGAAACGCCTTCCATCAAGCACCCGTCACCTAAAAACACGTAGGTGTAATGGTCAATGATGTCATGACCAGGCTTATTAAATTGATTGGCCATTAATTTCTCTGCCATCGCAAAACCTACGCCATTACTGATACCTTGACCTAAAGGGCCTGTGGTTGTTTCAACGCCTGGTGCATAACTGTACTCAGGGTGGCCTGCGCATTTTGAATGAAGCTGCCTGAAAGTTTCTATTTCCTTCATAGGAAGATCGTAACCAGTCAAATGTAACAATGAATAAATCAACATCGAACCATGGCCATTCGACAAAATAAAGCGATCCCGATTTGCCCAATTAGGGTTATTCGGATTATGGCTTAGGTTGTGGTTCCAAAGAACCTCACCAATCTCTGCCATTCCCATAGGCGCTCCCGGATGTCCAGAATTTGCTTTTTGTACTGCATCCATTGATAGCGCTCTAATTGCGTTTGCTAAATCTTGTCTTGTTGCCATGTTGCCTCCCAAAATATTGACATGCATCCTACGTATAAAATACGATGCGGTAGTTGTTCTGTTCTGTTCTAAATCTAAAGTGTAAATTATTCCCTAAAGTGGTCCTTCAATCAAGGTATCTTAGAGTTTAAATCTGGTTGATTTCCTTCCATTTTATTGAGCAACCCACACTATGGAATTGCTTGGTCGGTCCGGATCTGGTTTTTGAAACCAAAGTCATAGCATTAAATAGGTCGCGCTCATTACCCTCAGTGGGCTCGCCTCTTCCGGTAGAATCAAATCGTCCTCGGTACTGAAGCTCTAAACTTTCATTAAACCCAAAAAAATCAGGGGTACAAATTGCATTGTATGCCCGGGCAACCTCTTGGCTTTCATCGAACAAGTATGGAAAATCAAACATCTTTAATTCAGAAATTTTTTTCATATTCACATAGGAGTCCTCCGGATAATTTGTAGGGTCATTGCTCGAAATCGCGACTGCATTAATTCCAATTTTTTTCAGTTCGGCCAAGTCAAGAATTAACCTGTCGAAAATTGCTTTCACATATGGGCAATGATTGCAGATAAACATCACCACCAAACCTTTTTCACCGATGGCTTTAGCTGGCGTCCAATATTTACCATCTACTCCCAGCAAATTAAAATCTTTAGCCTTCCATCCGATGTTACACAAAGGCGTTGTTAAGCTAACCAAATTTCCCTCCATTCTGTATCATAATTAACTATGAATAGATTTTACCATTCTGAGAGGTTAGAGATAAATCAAAATATCTATTTAGATGACTCCTCTGCACGTCATGCGCTTCAAGTAATGCGAGTAAAGACAAATGATCGGTTTATTGTTTTTAATGGCGACGGCTTCGACTACCTAGTTGAGGTGATTGAAATCGAGAAGAGAAAGTTAAAGCTTCATGTGCTATCACGCAGTATAAATGCAACAGAATCCCCTGTGAAAGTTACCTTAGTTCAGTCACTTTCCTCCAATGAAAAAATGGACTGGATTATTCAGAAGGCCACCGAGCTTGGAGTTAATCATATTCTCCCAATCTACAGTACACGTAGCATTATAAAATTAGATACAGCCAGGGCAGAAAAAAAACTAATGCATTGGCAGCAGGTCGCTGTTTCAGCCTGTGAACAATCTGGCAGAGCTAAGATTCCAGAAATACATCAACCTATAAGCCTCATTAAGGCCTTACAGCTATCCATGTTAAATAAAAATACTCTCAAAATCATCCTTGCCCCAAATGGCTCCGCCTCTTTTGAAAGCCTACCCCCTCTAAACCATCAAGACATTGTTTTGCTAATTGGTCCCGAAGGTGGATTTTCAGAAGAAGAAATAACATTAGCTCGCAACCATCTATACATCGCCTTAAAACTCGGACCGCGTGTCCTTAGAACTGAAACTGCGCCTTTAAGCATTCTTTCCATCATCCAGTATAGGTACGGTGATTTATCTTAAAAAGATAAATTTAGTATATAATATCTAAATTATTACTATTTAAATGCAAAAAATGCAAAATAATATAGCAAATACACTCAGATTTTTGCGAAAAGAGCAAAAAATGACCCTGGTTCAGCTAGCACAAAAGACTGGTGTTAATACGAGTAGTTTGTCTAGAATTGAGCGAGGTGATATTAATATGACGGTAGATCTGCTCGGGCGCATAGGTAA
>JABMNG010000176.1 GCA_013205275.1 Methylophilales bacterium
GCAAATCGCTTGACGATCTCTTTTGTAGACTCTACCTCATCAATCGGAACTGCTGTCGTAGATTTAAATGCAAATAAACCTCTTAGTGTTTTATGTCGCTTTGTTTGATTATTAATTATTTCCGCATATTCTTTATACGTATCGAATTGGTTTGTGCGAGTTGCATGTTGCAGTTTTGCAATCGATTCTGGGGTCCACATATGCTCTTCCCCACGAATTCTATATGCATACTCACCGCCTGCATCGAGTGCATTCATTAATACCGGGTCATCCCCAAATGCAGATTGATGAATACGATTAACTTCTTCTGAGACTTCTTGTAGGCCAATTCCTTCAATGTTTGTTGCGGTCCCTGTGAAATATTCATCTATGAAATTAGAATTCAAGCCAACTGCTTCAAATATTTGAGCGCCACAATATGATTGATATGTGGATATGCCCATTTTTGACATGACCTTATACAGACCCTTACCAATTGCCTTAATAAATTTTTCCTGTGCGGTTAAAAAGTCATTTGATAATGTTTTGATAGTTTCATAGGCAAGCCAAGGGCAAATTGCTTCTGCACCATAACCTGCTAATAATGCAAAATGATGGACTTCTCTGGCGGAACCAGAATCGACAACTAATCCTACATTGGTTCGGTTACCTTCTTTTACAAGAAACTGATGAGTCGCGGAACACGCTAATAAATCTGGAATGGCTTGACGTTCCTTTGAAGTACTTCTATCTGAAAGAATAATGATATTAAATCCGTCATGAACGGCTTGATTTGCCGCCTTACATAATAATTTTAAGGCCCGCTCTAACGCGCTATTTTTATTCTGGTCAATTTCAATTGCGAAGGTAGTATCGAGAACAATGGATTTAAATTCATTTTTTGTTAACGCATCAATTTGAACAAGTTGTTCGAGTTCTTCTAGGCTTAAGATAGGCTGGCTGGCCTCTAATCGCATTGCCGGGGTTTCATCCTCAATGCCTAATAAATTTGGTTTTGGTCCAATAAAAGTCACAAGCGACATGACCAATTCTTCACGAATTGGATCAATAGGAGGGTTTGTCACCTGAGCAAACAATTGTTTAAAGTAGCTATAAAGAACTTTGGGGCGATTAGATAGTACCGGTAATGCTGCATCATTACCCATAGAGCCTGAATTTTCCTGCCCGGTCTCAATCATCGGTTGAATTATAAAGCTAATATCTTCTTGGGTGTACCCGAAGCTTTGTTGAAGATCGAGTAAAGGCTCGGTTAAATTAATCGTCGCAGTAACGGCCTTTAAGTCACCTAAAAAGTAACGTGTTTGATTGATCCATTTGCGATAAGGTTTCGCAGTGGATAACAATTTTTTAACCTCATCATCTCCAATTACACGGCCTGCCTGAAGATCAATTAATAACATTTTTCCCGGTTCGAGACGCCACTTTTTTACAATCTTTTCTTCCGGGAATTTTAAAACACCCATTTCTGAAGCCATCATCACCACACCATCATCGGTCATTAAATAACGGGCTGGTCTCAATCCATTTCGATCTAGAGTTGCACCAATCATCTGGCCATCAGTAAATGCAACCGCTGCCGGGCCATCCCATGGTTCCATCAATGCCGCATGATATTCGTAGAAAGCTTTACGGTCTTCATTCATCAATGGATTGCCTGACCATGCTTCTGGAATTAACATCATCATGGCATGTGGCAGACTATAGCCTCCTGCAACTAATAATTCTAAACAATTATCAAAGCAAGCTGAATCGGATTGGCCCTCATTAATTAATGGCCATAACTTTTCGAGATCTTCGCCCAGTAGAATGGACTTCATTTTTTCATGGCGTGCATTCATCCAATTCACATTCCCCTGAACCGTATTAATTTCACCATTGTGAGCAATCATTCTAAAAGGGTGCGCTAAATCCCATGAAGGGAATGTATTCGTGGAAAATCGTTGATGGACAAGCGCTAATGCAGACTGAACCATCGGACTTTTAAGGTCAGTAAAGTATGTACCCACTTCGCAGGCTAATAACATACCTTTGTATACAATAGTACGAGAGGACAAAGAGCTAATATAGAATTTTGCAGGGTCTTCAATCTTCAATTGGTTAACAGCAATTTCAACCCGCTTGCGGATTACAAAAAGTTTTCTTTCAAAAGCCATTTGCGAATCTAAATCGCCACGACCAATCATCACTTGTTTTGTGACGGGTTCCACATCCCTAGCTGCCTGGGCAATACCTTTATTATTGACCGGTACATCTCGCCAACCTAATTCAATTTGGCCTTCTTCGGCAATAATGGTTGATAGAATTTTTTCACACTGCTGCCTGGCTTTCTCTGCTTGAGGAAGAAAAACCATGCCGACCCCATAGCGTCCCAGCTCAGGAAGTTTGATGCCCCGCGCTTTAGTGTCGGCACGAAATAGCTCGTCGGGCATTTGAATTAATATGCCTGCGCCATCCCCTAAATTAGGATCATAACCGGTCGCTCCACGATGCGTTAGATTCGTAAGTATCTCTAAGCCTTGCTTAACAATGGTATGGCTTTTTTGACCTTGAATGTTCGCTACAAAACCAACACCACATGAGTCGTGTTCATTTTTAGGGTTATACAAACCTTGTTTTTTCGGGCTTTTATTCTCAGTCATTAAAAATATTTCAAATGAATTAAACGCAACCAACAATATTAATGGTTTTTAGGGATTTATTCAACGATATGAGCTAAAAAACCCCAGTTTTTTAAAGCTTTTCAAAGGCTTGATTCGCAGCCAAAATTGTCTGGTCAATATCCTCTGGAGTATGAGCAGCAGAAACAAACCCCGCCTCAAAGGCAGATGGTCCAAAATAAATGCCCTGCGCCAACATTAAATGGAAGAATTGTTTAAACCGTTCTCTGTCTGACGCCATAATGTCATCATAGGTATGCGGGGGACTTTCGGCAAAATACAAACCAAACATACCCCCAACATTTCTTGCACAGAAGTTAATGCCATGTATTTTTGCAGCAGCCGTTAATCCATCTACTAATGTTTTCGTAGTCGCCGTTAGTTTTTCAAAAAATTGTGGCACTTGAATTAATTCCAGTGTTTTAAGTCCTGCCGCCACAGCCACTGGATTTCCAGATAGTGTACCGGCTTGATAAACAGGGCCGATAGGGGCCAACTGCTGCATGATTTCTTTTTTTCCACCAAAAGCGCCAACGGGTAAACCACCTCCAATAACTTTACCGAGTGTGGTCATGTCTGGCATGACTCCAAATAACTCTTGAGCTCCTCCAAGCGAAACGCGAAACCCTGTCATAACTTCGTCAAAAATTAACACAGCACCAAATTCTGTACAAAGACGTCTTAGTAATTTTAAAAAATCTTCATTGGGCACAATAAGATTCATATTGCCAACCACGGGCTCAATAATGACGCATGCAATTTCATTGCCTATATTTTTAAATAAATTCTCTAATGCCTCATTGTCATTGAAGGGCAAGGTTAGTGTATGCTTCGCTACATCTTCTGGAACTCCTGCTGAGCTTGGCTTACCAAAGGTTAGTGCGCCAGAACCTGCTTTTACTAAAAGCGCATCCGCATGCCCGTGATAACACCCTTCAA
Source organism: Methylophilales bacterium (assembly GCA_013205275.1). Classification (GTDB taxonomy): domain Bacteria; phylum Pseudomonadota; class Gammaproteobacteria; order Burkholderiales; family Methylophilaceae; genus BACL14. Next base: position 3,597 of record JABMNG010000176.1, read on the forward strand.
ATTTGATAATCTTGTCCCGCCCTGTAAATCCTCTCGCCACCCGAATTGCGCTCATGGTAGCTTCTGTGCCACTGCTGACCAATCGCACTTGTTCTATGCTTGGGACTAACTTAATGAGTAATTCTGCCATCTGAAGTTCACGGGCCGTCGGCGCTCCAAACGATAAACTATTTTCTGCCACTTCCTGAACA
>JABMNG010000177.1 GCA_013205275.1 Methylophilales bacterium
GAACATAGGTGGACACCAAAGTGGACACTAGAGAGATTTAGTTAAGTGTATTCACTTGTAAGTTATTGATTTTAAAGGTAATGTGTTATGAAAATTGGCGGAAGAGGTGAGATTCGAACTCACGGAGGGCGCGAACCCTCGTCAGTTTTCAAGACTGATGCATTAAACCGCTCTGCCACTCTTCCGAGATCGAGATTTTATCATAAGGGATGAAAATCTTAAAAGATTTATTCTGGAAATAGTGTGTCATGAAAACCAAAAAGCTTCATATCCTTTATTCGCATGGGGTATAAAATTCCAAATAGGTGGTCACATTCATGCTGAACCACTCTTGCATGAAATCCCTCGACATCTCGATTAATTAACTCCCCAAACTGATTCTTGCCCTGATAATTGATCCGGGTGTATCGAGGAACAACTCCTCGCATACCGGGGACCGATAAACACCCCTCCCAGCCGTCTTCCATATCGTCCTCAATTGCAGTTATCTCTGGATTAATTAAGACAGTGAAAGGAATTTCATCTTCGTCAGGGTAGCGGGCATTTTTCTCAAAGCCAAATATGACCAATTGAATGCCCTCTCCAATCTGAGGCGCGGCTAATCCGGCACCGTCGGCTGATTGCATGGTCTCAATCATATCTTGAATAAGGGTATGAAGCTCGGGTGTGTCAAAAACCACAACTCGCTTGGCTTCCTCAAAAAGGAGGGGGTCTCCCATCTTCAGGATGGGTCTAATGGCCATAGGATTTGATCGCCTCTAAAATAATCTGGATCACAGTTTAAATATGCATTTCCATGAAATATTATAATCTACCGTCAGCCTTGTCTTTACTGAACAAGTACTTAACATCAAATAGCACATATGATTTTTTAGCAAACATCTTAATATTTATAGGTGAATATTTCTTAAACTCATCATGAGCTACAGCCATTAAGATAGCATCATACTTATTTTTTTCTGGGGTGCTTACTACATCAATGTCGTACTCTTGCTTTACTTCTAATGCGTCTACCCAAGGATCATATATATCGACATCACAGTTTAGGTCTCTGAAGTTATTATAAACATCTATCACTCGTGTATTTCTAATATCAGGACAATTTTCCTTAAAGGTAAACCCCATTATTAATATATTTGCACCTTCCACTAGAATATTTTTAACTTTCATTAAATCAACAACACGATCAGTTAAATACTTTCCCATTTGTTCGTTAATTTTTCTTCCGGAGAGAATTAATTCTGGCGTATATCCAACTTCCTTTGATTTATGTATCAAGTAATAGGGATCCACACCAATGCAATGACCGCCAACGAGTCCCGGTCTAAATGGAAGAAAATTCCATTTAGTTCCAGCTGCATTTAGGACGGACTCCGTGTCGATATTGAGTTTATTGAATATTATAGATAGTTCATTGATCAGAGCTATATTTAAGTCTCTTTGAGTATTCTCGATAACCTTTGAAGCTTCTGCCACCTTAATTGATTCCGCTAAGTAGGTACCTGCAGTAATAATCTCTTTATATAAATTATCTACTTCTTTAGCGATGGCCTCAGTAGATCCTGAAGTGACTTTCATGATAGTTGATACATGCCTATCTTTATCCCCAGGATTAATACGCTCTGGAGAATACCCACAGTAAAAGTCTTTATTAAAAATTAATCCTGAAGATTTTTCTAGAGCTGGCACACAGACTTCTTCCGTAGCCCCAGGGTATACAGTTGACTCATATATCACCAAGTCACCAGATTTTAAAATACTGCCTATCATCTCGCTGGCTGTAATTAAAGGGGTTAGATTTGGCCCTTTATCAATATGAACAGGAGTTTGAACTGTGACGATGAAAATAGAGCAATCTTTTATATCGCACAAATTATGTGTAAATAAAGAATTTTTGGCTCTCTTTAGGTCTTCAGATGATACCTCCCTGCTCTTATCAATACCATTTTGAAGGTCCTTAACTCTCTTATGGTCAATATCAAAACCAATGACATTTCTTTTTTTACCAAACTCAACAGCCAGAGGTAGGCCAACATAACCTAAACCAATAATTGCTATATTCTTATTCTGCATCATGTAAGTTTTCTTGATAATGGAATCGAAATAATACAGGAATTCCTAGTTTGTTGTATAGCAACAACCGTTGATTTAATAACCTATTAATGCCGATTTCAAAAAATTAGGTTGCGCATTGAAAAATAAAAAACCATAAAATTTCGATCAGATTTTTGAAAAAAATTGAATTTGAATGAAAATACAATTGTTATTGTTAGCATATTTTTTTGAGATATTTATATTTTTTATTCCTAACATCTCAAAACAAAAAACCGTTCGTATTTCTAGGTGGCCTAATGGTCATAAGATTTAATGACCTCTGAAATAAGCTGGGTCACACCAACCATGATTGCCGTAGAGTTTTTACTAATTGTTTCAGGGTTTAATCCATTCTTACTTTGCCCCCTTCCTGCCGCATGGTTCGCTACCGGACAAATTGCTGCATAGGCGACACCTAATTCTCTGGCCAAACTAGCCTCCGGCATACCGGTCATTCCAACAATCGTAGATCCATCCTTCTCATAACGGTTAATTTCAAACGCTGTTTCGAGTCGTGGGC